>DTWD01000264.1 GCA_012963185.1 Acidobacteriota bacterium | reverse complement strand
GACCTCCTGCATGTCAAGCAGGCGCTCTAACCAACTGAGCTACGCGCCTATATCTCTTTCCGTTACTGCATGTTACAGGATATCGAACGGCCGATCAGTATAGCACTACGCGTAGTTAACCGCGAGTTGTGTGACTCGAACCGTCGCTTGAACTTGCATTTCCTCTACAGCTCGCTCAAGGACTGGGTCGTCTGTTGGGATGGGCTCACCGAGTTCGGGTGTCTCCACGGGAACCGGGATGTTCGGCTGGATACCGTACAGGTGAATGGGCTCCTCGGATGCCGTCAGATAGCGAGCATAGGAAAGCCATAAACCGGTGCCGTCCGGTAAAGGGATGAGTTTTTGTAAGCCAACCCGTCCTGCCGTTCGTTGGCCTATGGTCTTGGCGCGTTCACGGTCAGACAGCGCCGCGACGAAGAGCTCGGCCGGTCCTGATGAACCATAGTTTACGAGTAGCGCTACGGGTGCTTCGGTGGTGGTTCCTGTTTGTGACGCTTGTAACGGGGTCTGATTTCCACCCTGTTCTTGGAGAATCACCAACGTACCGTCTGCAACAAAGAGTCGGGCCGTGTCTATAGCATTACTATAGGAACCAGTTGCGGTATTTCTAACATCGATAACGAAACGAGAGGCACCTTGATCAGTCAATGATGTGATGACCTCTGATAGTTGAGTTGCTACATCATCATGAAAGCTTGGAATACGCACGATGCCAATATCACTTGTACCGCCACGTAGGCGACCTGTTACCGTCAGGTTAGCGGTACTGTTTCGCTCGAGCGTGATGTCATACGGTACCTGAGTCCTGCCTCTTATAAGTGAGACGGTTACTGTTGAGCCAGGTTGGCCGTGTAGTCGCCGGTCAGCTTCGACAGCCGACATAAAGCGTGTCGGTTCTCCGTCAATCGCACGCACAAAATCGCCGGGAAGAATACCGGCTTCAGCGGCAGGTGATCCATCGCGAGTGGCTACGACTTGGGTGTAATACCGTCTCGTGACTGTTAGGCCAACATTGGCTTCCGGCAATGCTTGACCGCTTTCCAGGCGACTAACGTCTTCCTGCAAAAGGTAGGCACTATCGCTATCCAGGCCTTCGGCCAGTCCACGCAGTGCCCCATGCATAACTTCGTCGAGGTCAACTTCTTCGACATAGTTATTGGAAATGAGTGAAACGACGTCTTCAAAGATCCGCAGGTCACGATAGGTATTTTCACCAGCAGAAACACGCCCAAGATACCCACCAATTAGCGTAAATGCGATGACCGGGACTGACGCAAAGACGATGAGCCAACGTGTTTTAGTCGACATAATTACTCCGCGGTGCGTTAGGCATCGGGACGTTGCATCTTACTGGATTTTATGGGGGGGCGTCGATTTTGCTCTGTGGAATATGCGTCGGATTTTCTGAGTTGGCAAATTAGATGAATTTTTTATAGAAAAACAGAGAATGGTAATGAATTTGGTCTTAGGTGAATACGTTTGATCAAGCTATTACTCCGGCTCTGGGTGTATTTATTAAGGGCGTAGACAGTTATCGAAACGCGGAATACGCTATTTTGAAAAGGCGATAGTGTGCGATTCCTTGGCATTGATTTCGGAGACGTTCGAATTGGTTTAGCGGTGAGTGACTCCTCAGGGACGCTCGCTCGACCATTACGCACCATTACTCCGAGTGGTTCTCTTGATGAATATGTCGTCATTATTGCGAGAGAGGTGACTGCTCTCGCGAGTGAAGTGGATGGGCTTGATGTACTCGTCGTTGGTGTGCCGCGTTCACTCGATGGCACGCCTCACAAACAGACAACCCGGACACTGGCTTTTGTCGAATCACTTCGTAAGGCGACGGCACTTCCTGTAGTAACCCAAGACGAGCGCCTGACCAGTGTCGAGGCGGAGCAACGTTTGGCGATACGAGAGCAAGATTGGCGTAAGCGTAAGAAGTTGCTAGACGCAGCAAGTGCTGCTGTAATCCTTCAAGATTATTTAGATGAGCGTCGGTCAAAAGTTACCGATGTCCCGGAGTAACAGCCTGCAAAGATCGAAATGTGCCATGAAAAAATATGTCGTGATTGCACTCGTCGTCGTGGCGGTTATTGCTGCGACTGGTGCTGTGTTTGCTTGGGTAACGTGGCGAGACATGCTGGATCAGATCTCATCTCCTTATGATGAGGTTGCTTCGGGGCATGTGCTACTTACAATCCAGCCTGGTACGTCGACGAGTGAGATTGCTGCCCAACTCGCTAATGCTGACATCGTCTCGAGCGAGTGGGTCTTTCGTTTTGCGGTGTGGCGTAGCGGCCGAGATCGTGAGTTACAAGCGGGTGAGTATTTATTTAATGCTCCACTTTCTCCACTCGATGTGGTTGCAAAGATCGCCGACGGCCAGGTGTACCTTCGCAGGATTACATTTCCGGAAGGGCTCAATCTGTTTGAGATGGCAACAATTTTTGAAACAGAAGACTTTGGTGTCGCGGATACTTTTGTCGGTGCGGCTCAGCGGGTGGACCTCATCGCTGACCTTGATCCTGATGCGACTGACCTTGAGGGCTATCTGTTTCCTGAGACATATGCATTGCCCAGTGATGCCAATGCGGACGATTTGGTCCGCGCAATGGTGGAGCAGTTTCGCGCTGTCTTTGATGAGGGGTTGCGGGTCCGTGCGACCGAACGGGCTTTGAGTATTCGTCAGGCGGTTTCTTTAGCGTCAATAATTGAAAAAGAAACCGGAGAAGGCAGCGAGCGTTCTTTGGTATCGGCCGTCTTCAACAACCGACTTCGAAGAGGCATGCCGTTACAGAGCGACCCCACTGTAATTTACGCGCTCGAGATTGCCGGTCTTTATGACGGTAACCTGACGCGCGAGAATCTCCAGTACGACTCGCTGTATAACACCTACCGATACCGAGATTTACCTCCCGGACCAATTGCATCTCCTGGGCGAGCAGCACTTCAGGCGGCACTTGACCCCGCTACCGTGAGTCACCTCTATTTCGTGAGTCGTAACGATGGCACGCACGCGTTTTCCGACACTCTCCGCGAACACAATCGTAATGTTCGGGAATTTCAGATTGAATATTTTCGACGTCAGCGAGCTAGGCAGTGATGAGCCTGACCGTTTTCGTTACTTGGGAGTGTGGCTGTTTGTGACGTAGTTGAACCAACCATCTACCTCTGTGTAGAAGAGTGGGGTTGCGTCGCGGCCGGTCTCAATGTTGTACGTAATCGTATTGGTATTACGCGTTTCGTGTATTCCAGCGATGGTGACACGATCAAACAAGATGCCGCCGAATGCAAGGTATGCGGCGATCAATGTTAGAACGAGGTTAAACGTTTGGCCGGTAAGGTACAGCTGAATGGGTCGTCCGCCAGATGTTTGTGCGGCTAGGTCACGAAAACGTGATTCGAGGCCAATGCTGACGAACGCGAGGCAAAAAAACCAACCTCGAAAGTCTGATGTCACATCGAGGATTCCAGCAACCCGGGCATCGCCCAGCGACGGTGTGAGGAGGAAGGAAAAAATAACAGAGGCCGCAATAAAGCCAAGGATGAACTTCGGG
>DTWD01000263.1 GCA_012963185.1 Acidobacteriota bacterium | reverse complement strand
TTGCCACAATTCGGGGAGGGTTATTTGCCATCTCTGGAAAAATCACCACAACACCAGGCGTCTGAAAAATCTGGTACAGGTCATTGTATGGCGGAGGCAACATCGGCGGCCCCTCATGCGTCCACATCAAACAACGCTCTTGGTGAGGTCGTTCTTGATAGCTATCAGTACCGCGCGCTGCTCGCCTCACCTCGGCCCGCCGTTGTGCATCTGGGATCAACGGCGGTATCCGTCCATTCGGAGGGTCTACAACCAATGATGTCCGCCGGCTCGATAATGTCTTCGGATTTTCTGTCCGCAACCACATCGAATTGTCATAGTGAGTGGGATCCGCCTGGACCGTAGCACTCTCCCGGACTTCCGCGTCTTCATTAAGCGCCTGCGAAAATGCTCGAGCCCCACGCAGAGGATCGACATCTTCTGCTGTCAGGATCGAAGTTAGAGAGGCCATTTCCTCGTCCGTTAAAAATTCTCTCCCCTCAAATATTTCCGGTCGTTGCAGTGGCGTATAGGTCTGTGATGTCCAGAGCCCTTGTAAATCAGGCGCCCCTTCCGGCGTGCGAGGGACTACCCACTCACGATCTGCGTCGTTTTGCGCAAAAACAATAAGCGGCATCGCGACGATTACGCCTACGACAACAAAACAGCTTCGGAAGAGCATGATGTCATTATATCGATGCATCATCAGTACTCGTCATAGCCCTCAGTAAGTTCAATGTAAGTACCTGCCGGGTCAGTCAAAAAAGCAATCTTCAATTCAACGCTGTTGACCTCACGGTACGTGACGTCAAATTCGATTCCCATTGCCTCGAGTTTCTGACAAAAGGCCTCTAGATTGTCCACTTCAAACCCAATGTGGTCGAGTGCACGACCACGCGTGGGAGCCGTCGGACCATCAGCATCGCCAAAACTCATATTCATGCCAGGCACATCGGTAGTTGTCTGGATACGCCCACGCGGACGAATGTTTAGATCGAACACTTCTGAATACCAGTCAAGTAATTCCACATAATCAGGCGTCCAAAAATGAATGTGGTAGCCGGCAATCGGAACATGCAACCCTGGGTCTTCTTGCAATTCAACCCAGACGCCATCCGGAGCCATGACGTACGCGTTAGGCAGACCTTCAGCACCAATAAATTCAGGCCCAACCTCCATACCCGCGGCACGCCAGCGTTCCACAAATTCCGATGTATTGCGCACCTTGAACCCGAAGTGATCTAGTACCGAGCCCTGCATCGGACCGGTCGGGTCCCGTTCCGTCAACGCAATCAGGAAGTTTGGTAATCGAATCGCTGTAAGAGGCCCTTTCTGAACGATTTCACCGCCAAACCACTCCACCCAGAGTTTCTTATGGACCTCAATATCCGATACGTTTAAGTGCACATGCCCATAGGTAATGCCGTTATCGTTCGGGGTTGCTAGCTGCGCATGAGCGGGTGCGGACAATGCCGTCGACACAACGACAAGCGCGATAGTTAGCAGAAGTTTCATAGTCACCTCTCTGTAGAATGGCTAGTGTATCCCGCTTAAGATTAGATGGGGAGGATAACTAGGATGGTCAATTACCACACAACGTCGATTTGGTCTCTCTGGATAGCGGTAGCCACTGTGATCACGTGCGGATGTAGAAACCCGCCCGCACAAAGCAACCTCTCCATCTCGGAAGAATCAGAAACAGTTGGCAGCATGGAGTCATCCACTACACCGCAGTTTCGTGTGGACCCATTTTGGCCACAACCCCTGCCGAACAACTGGATGTTAGGCCAGGTTGCTGGCCTAGCGGTCTCGGATAGCGACAATATCTGGATTGTCCACCGCCCGAGCACACTTGATGCCCGGCAGCGGGGAGAAGAAGGCATGTGCTGTGTTCCGGCACCTCCAGTGATCGAGTTTGCACCAGACGGTAGCGTTCAGCGGTCATGGGGTGGCCCCGGAGAGGACTACGAATGGCCAGAGAGCGAGCATGGAATTTACGTCGACAGCAATCAGCACGTCTGGATCGGTGGGAATGCTGCTGCCGACTCACACATCCTAAAATTTACAGTCGACGGTGAGTTCATCCTCCAGATCGGTCGCGCCGGGCAAAGTGGCGGAAGCAACGACACCGATAACCTCGGACGCCCAGCTGGATTTACGGTCGATGAGGACGCGAATGAACTTTATGTCGCTGACGGCTATGGCAACCGCAGAATCATTGTGTTCGATAACACCACCGGCGCCTACAAGCGGCATTGGGGCGCATACGGAGAAACCCCTCATGACGAGGTCCTCCCGCCCTATAGCCCTGACGCCGAGCCGGATCGACAGTATCGCAGTCCCGTCCATGACGTCACAATTAGTACAGATGGCCTCGTCTACGTTGCGGACCGGACGAACAATAGACTTCAACTATTCCAAAAAGATGGAACCTTCGTGCGTGAAGTCTTCATCAGGCCAGAAACACTTGGAAGTGGCTCAGTATCCGGCGTCACGCTCTCAGAAGACTTTGAACAGCGGTGGCTTTTTGTTCCGGATGGCACAAATAATGTGGTTTGGATTCTGGATCGTTCCACACTCGACGTCATTGACCAGTTTGGCCGACTCGGAAAGTATGCGGGACAATTCTATCGGCTGCATAACCTCGCAATCGATTCGGGCGGCAACCTCTATACAACGGAGGTAAACGTGGGACAGCGTGTGCAGAAATTCGATCGACTTCGCTAATCAAGAGTCCTTATCTTCGCGATCCAATCTTGCAAAAAACCATAGTACAAAAGCCACTGCCCCCAGAATCAAAAAGGCAATCGCAACGTATTCAACAAGCCCGATAACGGTACTAGTAGTCATAATCCGTTCCTTTTCCCGCAACGGACGCGGTGTCTCTGACAACAATTAGTCGACTATGCTAATGAGAGCACAATAAAAATGCACACAAGCGCAAAGTTCTTCGTCGGCCAAATTATCCATCATGTTAAGTTCAACTACCGAGGAGTGATCTTTGATGTTGATGCAACGTTCCGTGGGACAGATGAATGGTATGCACAGATCGCACGATCACAACCTCCACGCAACCGGCCGTGGTATCACGTTCTTGTCGATGGAACGGAGCAAACGACGTACGTTGCGGAACGCCACCTTGAACCAGACTGTACGGAACGACCAATCTCACATCCTCTCGTCACCAAACTCTGTGGCGAGTTCGTAAGAAATCGCTACACAACTAATATGCAGGTCCAGTAAGACAACATTTAATAACACGATTCACCCACGATGCCAGCCGGTCGATCCAAACATCGTCCCCCGACACCGCGAAATTCACGGACGAAAGAATCGTCCTCGCTGTTTCACAGACACCCGCTCTCGTTAGCACTTTGCCTAACCATTCTGTTATTCGCGCTGTCCTTCACGCCTCGCGTCCACGCCACGCCAATACTGTCACAATCATTCCTTGGCGCCGTCATGGCATTACTCGCATGGCAGGGTATTCTCAGGCTAAACCAAAACCGACGCCAACAGACAGCGTTACTTGAAACGAATTTACGTCCCCAACACTATGTTCAAGCGTTAGTACAACTATCCGTCTTCGCCTACTGGGGATGGTACTGGCGCCCGGTCTATGACCACTCGACATTACTCCTCGCACAGGTCGTCTTCGCGTACATATTCGACATGTTACTCACGTGGTCTCGGCGAGAGCGCTACGTGCTGGGCTTCGGACCTTTCCCAATCATCTTTAGCACCAATCTCTTTCTCTGGTTCCGCGATGATTGGTTTTACCTGCAGTTCCTCATGATTGCTGTTGGGTTCCTTGGTAAAGAGTTCGTTCGGTGGAACCGAGAAGGACGCCGAGTACACATCTTCAACCCCTCCGCATTCTCACTGGGACTATTTTCGCTCGTCCTTCTCACGACCGGCACTACGACTATTACATGGGGAGAAGAGATCGCCACGACTCTTACGCTGGCCCCGTCGATTTATCTGTTCCTTTTTCTTGCCGGTCTCGTCGTGATGTATGTCTTCTCCATCACACTTGTCGCAGCCTCGGCCGCGGCCGTGCTATTTGGACTAAGCGCAATCTACACAACCACAACGGGCGTGCCCTATTTTATTGATTA
>DTWD01000262.1 GCA_012963185.1 Acidobacteriota bacterium | reverse complement strand
TCTTTTTTTGAGGAAGTTATGGAACGAGTAGACATGATCGATTGGGGCGCATTTGACGCGGTACTGTTTGATCTTGATGGCGTCTTAACAGCAACAGCAAATGTCCACGCACGGTGCTGGAAGCGTGTGTTCGATGAGTATTTATCAGGTTCTTTTGCATCTGGTGAAAGCGCACCGAGGTTATTTGAATTACCCCTGGATTACACACAATATGTTGATGGTAAGCCGCGATATGACGGTGTTCGTTCGTTTTTGTCGTCCAGAGGAGTTTGGCTCCCTGATGGAGCACCTATTGATCCTCCGACAGCTGAAACCGTTTGTGGTTTAGGGAATAAGAAAAGTCTTCTGTTTACTCAAGTCATACTGTCGGAAGGTGTTGAGACCTATCCGGACGCAGTGGCTTTGTTAAGACATTTAGGTAAGCGCAACACAAAATTAGCGGTTGTGTCTTCTAGTCGACACTGTGAATCGATTTTGACTGCAGCCGGACTGAAGGATTGTTTTTCGTTACGGGTCGACGGGATCGTTGCTGAGGAAGTTGGTCTTGCCGGGAAACCGTCTCCGGAAACTTTTGTGTACGCTGCCCGTGAGCTGGGTGTTGAACCGGCGTCAAGTGCTGTGGTCGAAGACGCACTTGTTGGTGTGCGTGCTGCTCAACAGGGTGGATTTAGATTAGTGGTCGGCGTCGATCGAACTGGAGGGCAGATAAATCTCACGCAGGCGGGAGCAGATGTGGTTGTGACCGATCTGGAAAAGACACTGGGGATTGACAACGATAGACTTGTTTCGTCGGAGTGAGGTCGCCTAAGTCATGCGAAATAGTCGAAGAAAAAGTGCTCCAGAGGATGTCTACCCTTTTGAGGAGTGGCGGCTGGTCGAGAAACGATTTGATTTGAGCTACCTTGCAGCAACGGAGTCTTTGTTTGCGACGGGTAATGGATATCTTGGGATGCGCGGTACCTGCGATGAAGGTCAACCGACAGTTCATAGTGGGACCTATGTCAACGGATTCCATGAGACGTGGCCGATTGTGTACGGTGAAGAAGCCTATGGTTTTGCGAAGCAGGGGCAGACGATCATCGATGTGCCTGATGCTAAAGTGATCAAGCTGTACGTTGATGATGAACCGTTTTATTTACCTACAGCGACACTGGAACATTTTGAGCGTGCGCTTGATATGCGTGCGGGAACGCTTGACCGCGATCTCGTCTGGGCGCATTCATCAGGACAACGTGTGTCGATTAGGTCGAGACGTTTGGTGTCACTGGAACATCGACACCTCGCGGCTGTGGTGTATGACATCACTTTATTAACAAATGATGCGCCGGTTCTTATCGTGTCAGAAATTGTTGACGGTCGTGTAGCAGCAGATCCAGAGAGTGGGTCGACTCAGGATCCTCGGATTCGGCAATTTGGGTGTGAGGTGCTTGAACCGAAAGAGAACAGTGTTGGACCGGAGCGCGTAGTACTGGGGTTTCAGACAAAAGCCAGTGACATGACGCTTTCGTGTGGCATTGATCATTCGATGCAGACGGACTGTGCGTTCACGTCTGATGTTCAGGTGGAGGCGTCATCAGGTCGGGTGGCGTACTCAATTGATGGTCGTGTTGCAAAACGGATTCGGTTAGTGAAGTACATCACGTACCATTCATCCAGCCGACCTCAGGCACGAGAATTATGTCGACGTTCTGAACGGGTGCTTGATCGTGCCGTCCTGCATGGAGCTGAGGAGTTATTAGAAAGCCAGCGATTGTTTCTTGACGAATTCTGGTCTCGCAGTGATGTTGTTATCGACGGTCATGCAGAGTGGCAACAAACGGTTCGATTTAATTTGTTCCATATATGCCAGGCAACAACTCGTGCCGAAGGTGTCGGTGTTCCCGCGAAAGGCCTTACGGGGCCCGGTTACGAAGGGCACTATTTTTGGGATACAGAAATTTATTTATTACCGTTCCTAACGTACACGCAGCCTCGAGTCGCCCAGAACCTTCTACGACTTCGATACAGTCAAATGGATCAAGCTCGGAAGCGGGCTCGTGAATTGAACCAGCGTGGCGCTTTGTTCCCGTGGCGAACGATTAATGGAAGTGAAGCCTCTGCGTATTATGCTGCGGGGACGGCTCAATATCACATCAATGCGGACATTATGTACGCCTTGCGTAAGTACGTGGATGTGACTGGTGAGACGACGTTTCTCAATGAGATTGGCGCAGAAATGTTGGTCGAAACGGCGCGGCTTTGGTCAGATTTAGGATTTTTTTCAAAACGCGATGGCAGGTTTCGGATTAACGGAGTGACCGGGCCCGACGAATACAACACCGTTGTGAATAACAACTTGTACACAAACTTGATGGCGCGTGAAAACTTATGGTACGCGGCCAAGACATTGAAAACGCTGAGTGACGAGGTCCCCGAACGTTTTACGGCATTGGTTCGTGACACCGACCTTGATGTGAAAGAGATCGACGAGTGGCAGCGTGCGGCGGATCTCATGTACCTGCCATTTGACGATACCGAAGGAATTCATTTGCAAGATGATTCGTTTCTAGAGAAAGAAGAGTGGGATTTCGCAGGGACACCGCCGGAGAAATATCCACTCCTGCTGCACTACCACCCGCTTGTGATTTACCGTCACCGTGTCGTGAAACAGGCCGATGTTGTTCTGGCGATGTTTTTGGTGGGGCACGAGTTTGAACTCGATCAGAAACGAAGAAATTTTGAATATTACGACCAAGTGACGACGCGAGACTCCTCGTTGTCTTCGTCAATTGAGAGCATCATTGCGGCGGAAGTTGGCGAGGATGAGAAGGCGGTTCAATATTCAATTGATGCAGGGCTCATGGATTTGGCCGATGTGGCTGGTAACGTGAAGGATGGGTGCCACATTGCTTCGATGGGCGGATTCTGGATGACGCTCATTTATGGCTTTGCTGGGATGCGAGACAACCAAGGCGAGATCCACTTTAACCCGCGGGTTCCTGAGCAACTCGGAAGTCTCAAATTCCCCCTTGAAATTCGTGGGCGGCGGCTAGAAGTGGTTCTGACGACTACGTCAGCTACCTATATCGTTCGTGGTGAAGAATCGTTAACGATTTACCATGAAGATGAGTTAATTGAATTGACGCCGAATGTGCCGGCTACCCGGGGTGTGACACGTCAGGCTGAAGTGGCCATAGCGACAACTGTTTCTTAATAAAGGGATCTGCGCAGAAAGATTGGCGTCGCGCTCTGTGCTGCTGCGTCGGTTTGTATGTTCGTTCTGTCTCTTGTTTCGAAAGAGAGTTTCACGCTTAGCGTAACGTCTGTAGTTGGTTGTCCGTTCGTAACACGCCTTGTGTCTGGCCGACGATGCGTTCCATTTCGATCCGTTCGATTCCACCTTGTACATACCCAACGAGGGTGACAACACTGTTTCGCACGATGATGTGGAATGGGGTATTGATTCCAGATCGAAATCGTTCGAAATGTTCGCTTTGAAATAAACGTTGAGCAATAGTATCGCGAAGGGAGTTGTCCTGTTGATTGGGAGGCAAAGACTCAATATTCATCTGGATATCTTGTACCCCTCTGATCTTCGCAATGCGTTCGAATAATTCACGTGCTTTGTTTCGTTCTGGAGTGACTTGTCCATAGAGTGCAACCACGCCGTTCTCGAGTCCCCCTTCAATGTGGTCCCACATGCGGTAGTGAGCATACTTTTGAATTGCCTCAACAACATCTTCGGCGAGATCGTTCTGATCGTCGGCGATTGGCACGTCGATTTCGCTTACAACGGTGCCCACGCCATCCACGTCAAATGTCCGACGCAAGGCTTCGTTCTTTTCCCAGAAGGTGCGAACCTCACCGGTAAGTGTGACTTGATCGCCTTCTACGGAAACCGTGAGTTTTCGCAGTGATCGGTCTTCACGTAGTTCAGTCAAAACAGCCTGTTGGAGATTAGCGTCTGACTGTGCGTTAACAACGCTCGTCATCGCAGGAGCAGAACAGAACGACAGAGTGATAAGTGCGGCTGTGTAACGGGCTGCCATAAGCATCATGCATTTCCTCCGGAGAATACGCTCCTGTTGTTGTATCACAGTTCATGCGGATCTGGGACGCTGGTCTCTCGCCAAGCGTCATATGCCGGCGTTGAGGACAGATCTACATGAAATGCTATGACTTGTCAGGTGTCGGCGCGATAGCCTCGACCATTGGAGATATAGGCCAGTGTGGTTGTGGACGAGCCACGTACGTCGCATGTGCGAGTTCACTTTGAAAAAAAGATGTTTGTGACGCATAGAGTGTCAATTTAGCAACTAGTCTTGCGGCAACGTAGATCTGGCCGATAGC
>DTWD01000261.1 GCA_012963185.1 Acidobacteriota bacterium | reverse complement strand
TCCGCGCCTGCCCCCGCATGCCAGTGACAAAACCCGACACAAAGTGCCAAGCCACCCGAATGACCAGCACCGCAAGTAAAAGACGTATTAGCCATCCCAGTAGCATGAATATCGATGATACATCTCGCGGCTTTTAATTGCCGAGATTGTCCATTGCGGCGGCCAAGGTCTAATCGAGCAGACGACGCATCTCCTGAACAGCGTGTTTCATCCCAACCAACACAGCCCTTGCCACGAGACTATGCCCGATATTCACTTCAACAATCTCTTTAATCGACGCTATCGATTCGACATTCGTATACGTCAGACCATGCCCTGCCAACACTTCAAGATGCTGCTGTTCCGCTAGTCGTGCGGCTGAAACAACTTTCGCCAAGGGCTCTTGTTGTTCATTCTCATTCGAATCGGCATAAGGCCCTGTATTGATTTCAACTGCTTCAACCCCGATAGCACGCGCTTTACGAATTTGTTTGAGATCCGTGTCGATGAACAAGCTAACTTGAATACCTACCTCACGAAGGCGGGTTACCGTGTTTTTCAACTGGTCTGCATGACGCACCACGTCAAGGCCGCCAGCCGTTGTGAGTTCATTGGGACGTTCCGGTACCAAGGTCACCTGCGCCGGCTTCACGCGCCTAGCAATTGCAACCATCTCGCGCGTAGCCGCCATCTCGATATTGAGCTTGACAGATAAGACTTCCTTGAGCAGGTCGAGATCTCGCTCCTGGATGTGACGACGATCACCACGCAAATGAACGGTGATGCCGTCGGCACCGGCAAGCTCAGCCAATAACGCCGCTGTCACAGGTTCCGGTTCTCGAACTTGTCTGGCCTGCCGAACAGTCGCAACGTGATCAATATTTACGCCAAGTCGCATGTTTTCGATATTGCCTAAAGTTGATGCACACCGAAGCTACACCAGTCGCTCTTGAGCACACGTTGCAATTTCTGCCGCCAACCGGTCAACTGTATCCTGCTCTGGCCCCTCCACCATGATACGTAATAGTAATTCTGTCCCGGAATACCGAACAAGGACACGACCATGCCCGGATAGTTGCTGCTCTGCCTTATGGACCGCGCTAACAAGTCCTGGAACACCTGCGATGTCCCGTTTCTTCTTCACCGGAATGTTAAGAAGTATCTGGGGGAAAATCGTTAAATCGGCCACAAGCTCATCGAGCGATTGACCGCTTTGAACCAGCATACACAACACGAGCAGGGCTGTCGCCAGCCCATCTCCTGTCGGCAAAAACTCAGAAAAAATAATGTGCCCGGATTGCTCACCGCCTAAGGAAACTCCGCGCCTCTGCATCTCCTCCCGAACGTGCCAATCACCAACCTGACATCGATGGACTTGAATGCCAGACTCCGCTAACGCAACCTCAAGACCAAAATTACTCATCACTGTCGCAACAATGCCGTTGGTATGCAGGCGATTCGATGCTTGTAAATAGCGTGCCGCGATAAACAACACTCCATCGCCATCAACAATTTGGCCTTTCCTGTCAACAAGGATGACGCGGTCGCCATCGCCATCAAATCCGAATCCAAGTTGACACCGCCCCTCAACTACCGCGCGTTGAAGGGCCTCAGGATGCGTAGACCCACTTGCTTGATTGATATTGTGCCCGTTCGGTTCCGTGTGAAGCTTTACGCACGACACACCCAGTTTATTCATGACATAAGGAGCAATCTCCGATGTCGCCCCATGACCACAATCAACTGCAAGCGAAATACCTGATAAATCAGTATTTCCGACTATACGAATCAAATGGTCAGCGTACAGATCCATATAATCGGTCGTCTCAGCTGGCTTATTCAACAATTCGTGAACTTTATTGCTACCTCGCCGAACACGCGCCTCAACGCGTTTTTCAAATTCGCGGGAACTTTTTTCACCGGTCGCCTGCAACAACTTGATGCCGTTGTCCGGATGCGGATTGTGAGAAGCTGAGATCACGACGCCAGCATCAAAAGCCTGACTCGCGGCAATCAACGACACTCCGGGGGTCGGCATAACACCGACGCTGACGAACGTTCCTCCTTCGCTGTGTACCCCAGCAGCAAACTGCCGCTCAAGCCATACCCCGGAGTCTCTTGTGTCACGGCCACACACAACACGGGGAGAATCACCCAACTCTGCCGCCACAGCGGCGCCTAAACCAACTACGGTGCCGGCATCGAGGGGTTCATGACCGGGCGTTCCACGAACACCATCAGTTCCGAACATCGACTGCAATATATATCCTAAAAATTCTGATAATACGGGTGGGTCAATATACGCCTATTGCAATACCACAAGTACGTTCGGCGGATCGATATGCGTAATTCCTAAATCGGCACTCGACACCACCGTAACCGGAAGATTGTAACGGCCGGCAGAAAGGCCGGCAAGGTCGATGAAGGCCTCAATTTCGCCCTCTTCCATGGCCTGTAGTAACGCCTCCGAACCGCGTACGCCTACCGCGATACTACTGGGCTCAAACAAAACCTCAAGGTCAGGTTCGAGATTTCGACTTGAGATCGTCACCCCCTGCATATTGCGCTCCACCGGTGCTGGAACAATCTCAACAGTAACTTCGGCTGAACTTGGTGTCCGTAACCGCAATACCCGATCGGACACACCGATAGTGACCAAAGCCTGCACGCGTTCGTCCGAACCCTCAATTGACACCGGTTCAGTAATCGCTTCCACCACACTATCAAGCAGGCTTCTAGGTCCGACAATCTCCACAGACTCCGGTACCGTCGAAATACGGCCCACAGCAAAACCTTCTGCCGGTTGCCCCTCAATATCTGGCACTACAGGAACTGTGCGCGGCACACCTGCTCTCTCAAGTGCAGCGGTAATCGTCGCCGGGATTACCTGAATCACCTCCACACCAAATGGTGTGCGTACGCGATCAGCAAACATATCAAACAGTC
>DTWD01000260.1 GCA_012963185.1 Acidobacteriota bacterium | reverse complement strand
ATGATCAACGACCCAACAAACAACAGTGAGAACAAACGCATCCTAGGCACTCATTACCTCAATTTCTGATTGTGCCAGGAACTCCACGAAAGCACCCTGCGATATACGGCGGGTCATCAGCGGCATGGTAATGATAAATCCCAGAAGGAAAATCTGCAGTCACGGCAACGTGCCCGTGACACACATCAAGATTTGCCGGTATCTGCCCACTGGCGTCGTCGGGTCCATAAACCGGAAACCCATCAAGTAACACTCCAATCAAGCTAGCCCGTGACGCTTGAGTGAGCCACAATGGCTCAAGGTGATAGTGATACTCACCTCTAGGTGCCGGGTGACCATTAAAACGATCAAAACTTTCGATTTCAAAGGTCAGAGGTTGTCGCATTGCAGCGTATTGATTAAATAGCGGCACGCCATTCACGGCCACACCCATTGGGCCAAGAGAGGTGTCACTCGGATTCGCATAGCCAGGGATAGTCGGTATTTCAAAAACATTATTCTGTTCGATAATCGCATTAGGGTTGATTTGCATTCCTGCGTGGGGCGCCTCATACAACGGATGGCCCGTGTCAAAGTAAGGACTCAGGTGATTCGGAATGCCTTTCGTCCGAATGGTAGTCCGCTCGTCACCGACAACCACTTGTACGCCGTTTGAAAATTTCGCATACATCGCCTGAGTTTCTGAAATCGCGGGCGCAGGAAATGAGGGAGAATTAATTTCCACGAGGCTAGGACTCAGTGAAGTTGTACTGGTAGAAGAGCCGCAGCCAGCAGCAAAAACACCGATCCACACAAACCAGCATGATCGTGTCAGTTGCATAATTCTTAATCCTCCTCGACGAGTCTGGTGATAGACCTCGTATGTATCCTCACCTACTGTTTGTAAAGCAAGTCCCGTGCCACGAAGACAGACCGGGTTTTGGGGTAATTTCGACCTGGGTCGTCCCCTGAGCAGGACAACAACTGATTACACTATCAATCACTACGCTGAGACACGCAGCTTCATTTACTGTGTTTGTAGTTGATACCAGATGTTCAATCCCTGATCTCTGAGCCCGCGAAAAATCGTTTGACGATCATCCCAGACACGACGGGTTGTAACGTCAATTCCAGCCTGTTCAACAAACACCAAGGCAAACGCCGTAGCATACTGAGGCGGCACACGTGGGCCAACGATCTCGGATTCCATTCCTCGGTAACTCTCATCTGCATCGGCAATCCACACCGCTGCCTGTTCTACGACATGTGTGCGAGGGGGGTAGAGGGTTGGAGAATTCCCAACCGTATAGATACCTACCTGAAGTTGGTAGAGCACAGCTTCCACCGCTGGTGCTATCGACGGCGGACGCACCATCAACTCATCATTCGACGTCGGCAGGTCTCGGTCTCGCTGACGACCCACCGTACGAATCGACCACTCTTGCCACCCTTCCTCATCGAGAATCACCCAACCGTCACGGCGGGCAATCATGTCGCGCTTCCCATTGGACGCTTGAAAATACATTCCGACAGGTGAGGTAATCAGAATGGGTTCGGTTCCTGTGCGGCGAATTCGGAGAGAGACACTTTCATCATCTGAACCCCGCGCCTCGACCTCAATGAGACGTGCATTGAGCGCGTCGAACAGATCGTAATCGGCAAGAACTGGATCCTGTCTGTCGCCACCGGCAACCTGAAAGAAAAAGAGGTGCTGACTCGGTAAAAACTCGTGCAATGCCTCAAGCTCAAAGCCAGCTGCCTGCCATTCAAAGACAACCTGTCGAGCTGACATAACATGGTCGGCCTTAATTTGGTCCCCGCTCCCATCCTCCACGCGATACTCCAGAAGCGCGACACGCCCCGTCGGTGCCAAGGCGCGTCGTATCCCGGCCAACATCGGTTCAGGGTCAGACATCTCATGGTACACATCCGCAATGATGACCCAGTCGATCTCGCCAGCCGGAAGTTGGGGGTCCGTCGGCGTGCCAAGAATCGCTTCGACATTGGTGAGACCTTCTTCACGAACCCGGTCACGCATGATCTGAAGCATCTCTGGCTGAATATCTTCACAGAACACCGTGCCTCCTGGCGCCACGCGTGGTGCCATTCGCCGAGCGTAGTAGCCTGACCCACATCCCACGTCAGCAACCACATCGCCTGGACTGAGATTCATCATGTCCAGAACTCGATCCGGTTCCTCCTGCTCGACTCGTTCAGCTCGCTCAAGCCAATCTGCGCCACGGTAGCTCATGAACTCGGCCGGCACGCGATGCCGGTCAGCCCGATCCGTTTGTGCTAAAGCCGTGGCCCCAGAACTCGCCACCAGAAACACGATCCATCCGATCGGAAATATTTTTTTCAGACTATGACTCATAGTGGCCCTTCGCAAACGTATCATCGTGCTACCAGAATACGGCACACGTCGCCGTAAATCACCACGGAATCGACTGCTTGTCACGAAAGAACCCTCCGTTCGGTCCATCAGCATTCAGCGTCGCAAGCCACACGATCGTCTCCGCGCCCTTCTCAACCGTCCGAGTCGCACCAGCTCCACCCATTCTTGTTCGCACCCATCCTGGACACACTGCATTCACCTTCAGGTCACCGGACACTTCTTGCGCAAGTTTGACCGTCAACGCATTCACCAAGGCCAGTCCCGGAGTCATCCCACGCCATGAACCAGCACAACCGCAGGGCATTCCTTAAATGTACGGGCATCGGGGT
>DTWD01000259.1 GCA_012963185.1 Acidobacteriota bacterium | reverse complement strand
CGACCGGAATACCACTTGGATTGTAGATCGTCACGTCGTCGCCCGTCAGGTAAAGATTACCTTTGGAGTCCAGCGTAATTCCATCAGCTCCTTGCTGCACGAATACGCGCTGGTTCTCAAGGCGGCCGTCCGACTGCACGTCATAGACGAATGTTTGGCCCCCACCATGGTCAGCGACGTATAGCCGACGGCCGTCAGTTGTGCCGACTAGTCCATTTGGACGCACAAGGTTAGTGGTGACTTGCACTATCTTGTTGGTGACCGGAGTAATGTAGTAAACGTGGTTGCCGTCGAGTTCAATGTTATCTGTGGCCCCGTAGCGGGGGTCAGTGAAGTAGACACCGCCGCTCTGATCTACCCAGAGGTCATTTGGGCTGTTAAACCTTCGTTCACCGTAGCGATCAGCAATGGTCGCTCCATTACCGTCTAAACCGATTGCTGTGATTCGGCGGGTTTTCATTTCGCAAATAATCAGACGCCCATCAAGGTCAAAGCTCAGACCATTAGCTTGGTTTGTATTTTCTCGATAGAGGGTGATGCCGTCAGCGGGAGTCCAACGAAAGATGCGCTCAGTGGGGATATCTGTAAAGTAGACATTTCCATAGGTATCAGCCGTTGGTCCTTCGAGAAACGTATAGCCTGTGGCAAGACGCTCGACGGCAGCACCTGGGGCAATTGGGCCTTCGTGTTGACTAAGCACAGTCGATGACAAGAGAAATAGCGAGATTAGAAGAAGAACGAGATGTTCTCGCAGATGTAGTGCCGTCGTTCGGAGTTGCTTTTTTTGCCACGTTTAGTTGAGAGATTTGGTGGTGATGCTGTTACGCGCGCGCTGTCTCGTCCGACGAGTTTGACTGCTTGGGCTGTTTCTCTGGTCGCGTCTTCGTACGGGCTTGGCTTTTGCGGTTAGGTGTTTTCTCGAATCAAATACTTTGAAACGAATCATACAGTTATACGTCTTCTAAAGTGGCACTACACGGCGTTGGCTGTCCAGAACTCTAGTTTCGTGTCGCCAGACAAAGCTGACGGACTTAATGATCGCAGGCGGACTATAATCCGACTCGATTTGCCCGAGTTGGCTCCTTCGTGGATACGTCGTTATGCTGCTGGTGCAGCGTTTGTGTCCTACCTTGTTATTACCGCTGTCCTTGCATTTCCCTTGGTGCGTTCATTGTCGGTTGGCTTTCCCAGCGATCCGGCTGACCCGGTCCTAAATGCTTGGATTCTTTGGTGGAACACACAGGCACTTCCCTTAACTGAGCAATGGTGGAATGCGCCCGCTTTTTATCCAACGCCAAATATCATGGCTTATTCAGAACATCTTGTGGGTTTAATTCCGGTCTATACCCCGTTTTACTGGATTACTGGAAGTCCCGTCGTTGCCTACAACTTAACGTTTCTGCTGACTTTTCCGTTGTCCGGGTGGGCAGCATACCTACTTGGTTGGGAATTGACCCGCCGACGAGATGCTGCTTGGGTAGCTGGTCTCGCGTTCGCATTTGCGCCGTATCGCATGGACCAGTTGGCTCACATACAGGTCTTGGCATCGTTCTGGATGCCTCTCGCATTGTTGGGGCTTCACCGATATTTACGGATGGGCTCTGGTCAAGGCCTTATGTTGTTCGGTGTTGCAACGGCGATGCAGGGGCTCTCAAATGGTTATTTTTTAGCGTTTCTTCCTATTCTTGTTGCGCTATGGGCGTGTTGGTTTAGTCCGACAAAATACTGGTGGAAGAGCGTTGGCATAATCGGAATGACCGGCGGGGTTGCGACGCTTACCTCTCTTCCATTCTTGCTTCGCTACCAGTCAGTTCATGAGTCACTGGGATTACACCGAACGGCGATGGAAGTGCAAAGTTATAGCGCTGACCTGACTGGGTTGTTGAGCGGCGCACCCCATTTAGCGTTGTGGGGAGAATTTGACTGGTTCCGCCAACCTGAAGGCCAGTTGTTTCCCGGCGTGGCTGTTGTTGTACTGATTGGGCTCGCGTTATGCCGAATTTCGTGGCGAGCGTCTAGGCCGGTGTCGATCACTCTCCGAACCACTCGAATCGGGGTCATGACAATTGCCTCCACAATGACCGCCGGGATGGTTTATTACTTCGTTGCTGGTCCTTGGCAGCTTTCGATATTTGGAGGGACTCTTATGTTGAGCAGTATTGCTCAGTGGGTTCCCTTCACACTGCTCGCATGGACACTGACGTTACTTATTAGCCCGGTCGGATTAGAGGCATACCGCCGTCGGTCGCCGCTCGCGTTTTATCTTTTCGCAGGATTTGTGCTCACGCTGCTAGCCATGGGGCCGTATCCGTCTGTTGCGGGTACGACCATCATGAATTACTCGCCGTATCTTGGATTAATGCAATTGCCAGGATTTGATGGACTCAGGGTACCTGCTCGTTTCTGGATGCTGGTTCTTGTCTGTGTATCGGCGGCAGTGGCGATTGCTTATGCGCGCTTGGTTCGGTCAGATGGTCGCCGTCGAGGTGTGATCTGTAGCTTAGTGACTGTCTTTATCTTGATTGATGGATGGGCAGTAATTCCGATTGTTCCGGCTCCGGTGCGATCGGAGATTCTTGATGCTCGCGCTTCTGGTCCCGTACTAGAGCTTCCGTTGGGTTGGCGTGATGATGATGTCGCCGCCATGCTGCGGTCAGCAACCCACCATCAGCCGGTCGTGAATGGGCACAGTGGATATACAGCACCGCACTATAGTGCTTTGGCGTATGGGCTTGGCCACAGTCGAGAGGAGTTACTCTACGAACTTGGAGCACGTGGTGTTCAGCATATTCGAATTGATCGCACGAATCCGGAAGCTCCCCACTACGAGAGTCTTGTTGCAAGCTCAGCGCTGTTACGTCTTGTGGCGGAGACAGGTACCGAATCTCTGTATGAGTATCGAGACGTTCCTGACATAGTGCCGCCTCTGGTGTTCGAGGGCCAGCCGATTTCGTTGAGTGCGGTAACGGCCAATACCAATAACCATCTTGTGCATTTTGCTACTGACCGTAACCTCAGTACACGTTGGTTCAGTGGGGCACAGGATATGGGGCAGCAATTATTACTTGATCTTGGTACTCCCCAGCCACTTGGAGGCCTCATCATGCGGTTGGGTAGCGACAGGTCAGACTTCCCCAGGATGCTTGGAATCGAATTGTCAACGGACGGTCAATCATGGGAATTACTTCGCGGTGGACCGACGGATGTCGAAGCACTTCGCGCTTCTTTTCGTGACCCGGAGACAATGCCGCTAGCGTTTGATCTGAAAGGGAAAACGGCGAGATATCTTCGGTTGCGACAGATGGCCAGTGAACAAGAGTTTTATTGGTCAGTCGCAGAAGTTGAAGTTATTGCGCCGGCATTTTAGATCGACGTAAGTGGTGTGGTTTTAAACGCTTCGTAGTAGCCAACCAAGTGCGGCCCCGGCCAGGATGAGCCAGGTGGAATTTAGCCGCCAGATCATAAGGATGGCGATGGTGACGAGACCGATTACTGCCGTTTGGATGTCGACGAGTGATGTTTGTGCTAATTGCCAGGTGACGGCTGACATTAATCCGAATGATGCGATGACGATGCCGTCGAGGATTCCACTCAGAGGTCGTGAGTTTCGGAGTTTCGGGATCAGTGGTTGACTAATTGCAACGAAGATAAACCCTGGCAGGAAAATAGCGATGGTCGCCAAAATGGCTCCGCTCCAGCCACCGAGTAGGTAGCCGATAAAGGTTGCGGTTGTGAAGACTGGTCCCGGTGTAATTTGACCGATAGTGACCGCGTCAATGAGTTGCTGGTCTGTTAGCCATTGCCAACGTTCAGTTAAGTCTGCTCTCAAAAAAGCTAGCAGAACGTATCCGCTGCCGAAAAGAATCGATCCGACTTTGGCAAAGAAGAGCGTTAGTCTGGTGAGTGTGAAAGGTACCGCGTCCGCGGTCACCGCGTGTGCTGACAGATGCACGGAATGTACCACCGACGTCAGTAAGGTCAGTACCGCCGCCATGCCGGTCCATCGACGCGTTGTCATGGCTAGACCAATGAGCGCTCCGATCATGAGCAGCAACAATTCATTGGTGCCATTCAATGCGAGTACCAGGACAGCAGTTCCGAGTAACGCATGGGACACTTGAGAGATCGCAGTGCGGCCGAGTTTTACAAGGGCCTGAACAATGATGGCGATGACGACGGGGCCGATCCCATACATCAGCCAATCGATCTGGGGTGTATCGCCATATCTTACGTACGTCCAGGCAATGGCGGCGACAATTAGTGAGGCCGGAAAAATGAAACAGGCTCCGGCAACAATCAGTCCAGGTTTTCCTCCATGTTTGTACCCTAGGTGAATGGCCATTTCAGTCGAATTCGGTCCTGGGATTAAGTTTGTGGCTGCAAGCAGATCGAGGAACTCCTTGTCGGTCAACCAGTGCCGACGCTCGACTACTTCGTGTCTCATCATTGCGATATGCGCCGCTGGCCCACCAAAGGCCGTGATGCCGAGTCGGAGGAAGAGCTTGGCAAGTTCAGCAAGAGGGACGTTGCTCACGCCGAGATTCTATCGGGTTTGTGCAGAGTTATATTTGAGATGGAATGTGCATAGTCCAGGACTGGTTCGAAGAATTCAGCGCACGAGTTCTGGTGCCTTAGAGGTGAGTTTCAGGTGGGGTCTAGAGTTCCCGTATGCCATGACTACGAATTAGAAAGTAGGTTGCGACGAGAGCCAAGAGACCACCATTGACGGCGATGATTGATTCGATCGTTGCCCAGGGGATGGACGCTACGATGTAGCCGCTGACGAGGCTCCCAAGTGGCATGCCACCTCGAAATGCCGTCAGATAAATACTCATCACGCGGCCTCGTAATTCATCAGGCACTGTGAGTTGAACTAGTGAAGCCGTGAGCGAGAACACAATAAGCAGGGCTACTCCGATAAAGAAGAGAATTATGTAACTGATCACTCCGACAGGAGTGAGTGCAAATGCTGCAATAAGTCCACCGAAAGCGATGATGACTGACAGTAGTGTGAGGCCCATTTTGTTGAAGGTGCCGAGCCACGCCACAATGAGTGCCCCCACAACCGCACCAGTACCAAGGGCGGCCATCATCTGGCTGAGCGTATTGGGATCGTCTGCGAAGACGGGTAAGAATGCGCGGATTGGGAGTCCGAGAGACGTTGTCGCTACAGCTAAGACCGTTAATGACAGTAATGCGCCTCCCCGTCCCACATAGAGTAAGCCGCCCTTGAGTTCCTCAAGTACTGGCTTGCGATTTGCTTGATTGGGTGCTGGAATCGAGACATACGCCAGTGCGGCCACGACAACCAAAAACGATAGCCCATTAAGTCCGAAGCATCCGACGAGTCCAAGTGTTGCTAGGACGAGACCACCAATCAATGGACCCACTGATTGGGCAAGGTTGAACTGGATAGAGTTGAGGGCAATGGCATTCGGTAATGTCTTCCGTGGAACTAATGACGGGATGAGTGATTGGAATGACGGACCACCAAAGGCCTGAGCAGTACCTGCGGTGAAAGACAGAACCAGTATGGAGGGAATGGTGACAGTATCTGTCCACACCAAGGCGGTCAATGTGAGTGCGCAGCACATTTGAAGGATTTGTGATCCCATGAGTAGGTACCGCCGGTCATACCGATCGGCGACGACACCACCAAGTAACGTAAACAGGAGAAGTGGGACATTGCCTGCGAAAGCATCCACCCCAAGATAAAACGCGGCATCGGTTGGGACTGACTTGGTTAGGTCGAAGATGAGCCATTGCTGCGCAAAGCGCTGCATCCACGTACCAACGGCCGAAGTAAATGCTGCGGTCCAGATATTGCGGAAGGCTTTGTAGGTAAAAGCTTCCCCAATGCGAAGAAGGATCGCCGCTCCGCTCGCCGAGAAACCTGACACTTTATGAGACGGGACTGGGGTGTCCGGGGGCGGATTGTTTGCCGCGGCGGCCATGGGGTGTCAGCTTCTCCGCCTGAGTCGGCCATCGGAGATAGAGACCTTCACCCAAGAAGACCACGCTGGTCCATAGACCCCTGGAGAGGCGATAGAAGAGGAACGGCCCCGTTGCGGCGATTGGTGTCCAGAGGGCCAATTGTTCATCAGGGGTAATAAAGGTGAACGTTTGCAGGCCCAAGTATCCAATGGCGGCGAGTCCGAGTGTGAGGCCGAGATTGACATAAACCGCACCAAACCATTGGCCGGGTTCGCGTTCGAATCGTTCGTCACACGCGGCACAACATTCGTGCATGGTCGCGAAAGACTTGAAAAGTCTTCCGTGACCGCAACACGGACAGCGGAGGCGATAGCCACGCCAGAAGACATCGACGAGCTCCCAAAACACAGCCGGGCTCCCTTCTTCGTCGGTATCTTAGCACCCGCGCGATGTTCGTGCCCGGTGGGTTTAGGCCCGAACTGCATAGATGTATTGACTTAACCTCACAAAAATGACCGGAGTTGTCCTCTTGGTATGAGCACTGTAAATATTGCCTGTTAAGTAATTAAAATTCGTATAAATTAAACATTGATTACTGCAAACGAAAGGAATCAGGGAAGAGAAGGAGGGGCCATGAGACGCACTATTGATATCGCTAGACTGGAACAAACGCTTACTGAGGTGTTTGATGACCGACATGCACGTGTCCGAGAGCAGCTTCATATCGATCAATGTAGCGATCCAATTGATGAGGCACGGCTGATAGAGGATGCGGCTGTTGCGACGGAGCAACTCGATACGGCGTGGCAGCACCGTAGACAAGCACAGGCTGCCTTCGAACGTTTAAAGGCAGGGCGGTATGGCGTTTGCGCGAGTTGTGATCGGGAGATTAGCGAGGCTCGCTTAAACGCTCATCCGGTGGCGACTCGGTGCGTCCGTTGCGAACAGATTTATGAAGCGTTTCGTGGCAATGGTGACAATGTTGATTCGAAGTCAATTCGTAAATGGCTCGATACGGCGCCCGACGCAGCGTAAAGTGATGACACGGGAACGGCGAGAATTACGGGAGAACTATGGCACTAACAGACACGTTAATGGATGGACTTGATCGCTATGCGATCGGCCCGAAACTTAGGGAACTTCGCCTTCAAAAGAGGATGGGACTGGTCGAGCTCAGCCAACACACTGGACTGTCGGCTGCGTTGCTGTCCAAGTTGGAGCGTAGCAAGATGTATCCGACATTACCCACGCTTTTACGGATCTCAATGGTTTTCAGCGTTGGTCTCGAGTATTTCTTTAAGCGTGAAGAGCCACCGATTACGGTAGTGCGGAGTCAGGACCGGATACGTTTTCCTGAGAAAACAGGTCGCAGCAAAACTTCGTACCACTTTGAGTCGTTG
This sequence comes from Acidobacteriota bacterium, assembly GCA_012963185.1. The sequence continues at coordinate 6,307 of DTWD01000259.1, read as the reverse complement.
GATTTCCCGGTCAAGAAAAAGAAACTAAACGCGTATCTTGCCGAGTTTTCATCGCTCCCGGTTGATGACGTGAAATTGCACAAACATACGGGCGCGGAGTTTATCCATGTAATGGAAGGTAAATTGGGTCTGTATGTACGGGACGGTGAAAAACAGTTGGCAAAGGGAGATTCTGCATATCTCTTGGCGAACGTGCCTCATGGCTATCGGCGTATTGGGAGTCCTGTATGCCGCGCCGTCGTCGTGAGTGTTCCGTGAAATCTGATACCAAATTATGTCATTACCGACGGGCTACAACGTTAGCTGTTCCCCGCCAGGCTGCATTCGACTGGCATACTTACCCCGGTGCATTTGAGCGCTTGAGCCCGCCATGGCAACCGGCTCGCATAGAGTCGCGCGCAGGAAAAGGACTGGCACCAGGTGCGACGGTTACGCTCCGTGTCAAAGTCGGGCCTTTTTGGCTTCCTTGGGTTGCTGAGCATGGTGAGTGGGACCCCGGATACATGTTTAGCGACCGTCAAGTGACTGGACCTTTTACGAGGTGGGAACATCGGCATTCTTTTGCTGAAGGCACCGGTGACACCGTAGAGTTGATAGATGAGGTTCGCTATCAATTGCCACTGGGTTACGTGGGGTTGCTTGGCGGCCATTATGCTCGGACCGAGATTAATCGTTTGTTTTCGTATCGTCACCGGGTCACAGCGCGTGATACTGCTTGGCACGCGAAATATAGGGGTACACAGATGAAAGTTGCCGTGACAGGTGCGACGGGTTTGGTGGGGTCGGCGCTTCTACCTTTTCTTGAGAGCGGTGGCCATACCGCTGTTCCGTTACGTCGTGGTATTGGCGGCTCAGGAGACAATCCGAGTTGGGACCCAAACACTGGTCAACTGTCAGCCGGAGCCCTGGAGGGTGTCGATTCGGTAGTCCATCTGGCTGGAGAGAATATTGCTGCGGCTCGATGGAGTGATGCGCAGAAAGCTCGTATTCGGGACAGTCGTGTCGAGGGCACTCGCCGCTTGTGTGAGGAATTGAGCCGGCTGGATCATCCGCCTAAGACGCTTGTGGTGGCTTCTGCCATCGGCTTTTATGGGGATCGTGGGGACGAGCGTTTGACAGAAGCCTCTGGCCCCGGCGCAGGATTTTTGCCGGAAGTGTGTGAGGCGTGGGAAGTCGCGGCGGACTCTGCTCGTGCCGCTGGGATTCGAGTGGTGCATCTGCGAGTGGGGATTGTGTTAACTCCGGCTGGTGGCGCCTTAAAGCAAATGCTTTTGCCGTTTACGATGGGTGTCGGAGGGGTGATTGGTTCGGGGCGACAATTCATGAGCTGGGTGTCGCTCGACGATGTGCTGGCGAGCGTACTCCATGCTTTAGCGACAGCAAGTTTGGATGGTCCGGTTAACGTCGTGGCACCACAAGCGGTGAGTAATTCGGAATTCACGAAAACCCTGGGACGGGTTCTTCGTCGCCCCACGATATTTCCGTTGCCGGCGTTTATGGCGCGCCTTGTGTTTGGAGAGATGGCTGATGGTCTTTTGCTGTCGAGTACCCATGTTACTCCCGCTCGTCTTCAGGAGACTGGATTTTCGTTTGGATACCCAGGCTTAGAAGATGCGTTACGCCATGTGCTCGGTCGATAATCCTGAAGTGTTTTAACCGACTACAGCTGGAAACTTTTCACGCCAATTGGTTCGTTTATGAAGTGAATCAACGGAGCAAGTGTCTTGAACAGTCTTAGCACAGATGAATAGAAACGCGGTGTGGTTGCAAAGTCGGCTGGTCGCTCTATTCCAGCCAGGAGTTGCTTGTATTTGAGGTACACAGCCGCTGGATGTCTGGAATCAAAACCTCGCGGTACCCGCTTCAACCGTTCTCCTTGGAGTTCTCCGAACCGTTTTTTGAAGTTGGGATGCCCAACGATTTCTTTAAAGTCATTTAGGTGTGAGGCGATATGCACGCGAAGACGGTAGAGGTGCTGCGGTGTCGGTCGGTACAGCCCTCCCCCGACGAACACGTGATCGTGGGCGACGTGGAGGTACAATCCGCCGCTTTCGTGTTTCGGTAAGTCACGATGCGGAAAGATCGCCGCTATATGTGTTTTATAAGGTGTTTTGTTTGCAGAAAATCGTGTGTCACGGTAGATGCGATAAATTGATCTTTTTGGATTTGCATTTAAATCGGGCGCAAAGTCGTTCAGGTCGTTCGCCATACGATCGACGAAAGTCTCCATCGGTTGACGCACATGCGCTTCGTAGCGTTCCCGGTTTGCTTGAAACCACTCTCGGTTGTTGTGGCGTTTGAGGCTGCGCAGAAATGACAACGTCTTCGATGAAAATAATAGTGGTGTCGGCAAGACTTACTCCAATCGTGCCTACGGCGTGATAAATCGGACTTTTGGCGCGAGGGCCCAGTTGAACTGTTTTAGATTGTTTGGACCCAGTTGTTTTACTTCACAGAGGATACGGTCCGCCTGGTCGAGTAAATTATTAACGTCGATAGTCTGGCAGGTCGGTGTAAACGGCTGCAGGTAGTTTGGGCCACGCGTCAACATGTAGACCGCACCGTGATGATTGCATCGTGAAATGTGATACATTGCGACTCCTATTTGAAGAATGCCTTGGTAGAGGCGCCTAATATCGCGGGCTTCATCACGCCACAGGTCTTCTAGGGTTTCATGCTGCTCGAAGAACTCACCTCTATTAAATTGTGTCACTCCCGCAAGGAGCAACGGCGGGGGTGTTTCGCCACAACAGCCTGACATTGACCGGCATTATACTTACGGCCCATGTCGACGCGTGGGACAGTTAGGGATCAGTCTGATCCATTTGCCACGGGACTGTATTTCTCGAAAATTCATCGGAAAGGTTCTCGGCTACACGGGTGGGGTGTGTTTGCGGTCGAGGACATCAATAAGAACAAACGAATTCTTCATTATGCGGGCGAAAAGATTCGGAGCCGTGAAAGTACCGTTAGAGAACGAACATACCTTGCGCGTGGTGAAATTTGGTGTTTCCGTATCAATCATTTGTATGTCCGTGATGGAAATGTCGACGGTAATTTGTCTCGATTTATTAATCATGCGTGCGTCCCGAACTGCTATAGCCACGTCATAGTTGATACGGTGTGGATAATTGCGGCTCGGCAGATTAAGGCCGGTGAGGAACTGACGTATCACTACAACACCGATGGATTTGGCGAGCTTTCATGTCGGTGTCGGCCGGGTTGCACGTGCCAGTTATAGGACATAAACCGTGCATGTGATTTATTTACACGGCTTTGCTTCTTCTCCCGCGTCTTCAAAGGCAATGTTTCTCAAAAATCGGTTTCTGGCGCATGGAGTTACGTTTAGTTGTCCCGATTTAAATCGCCCTGATTTTTCGAGGATGACCGTTTCGCGGATGGTGGCGGAGGTGCAGGGGATAAGTGAAATGCTTCCAGAGGGGCCGGTCGTGCTTTGTGGCTCGAGTTTGGGAGCGTTCGTTGCACTACATGCGGCCGATCGCGTATCGAGACGAATTGACCGCATGATTTTATTGGCTCCGGCCTTTGATTTTGGTTGCACACCGGTCGGAGATCTTGGTGAAGAAGGAATGACCCGCTGGCGAGACGAAGGATGGTGGACGTTTACGCATTATGCGACTTCACAACCCCAGCGCGTTCATTACGAGCTCTTTCGGGATGCAACGGAATACGATTCATTTGGAGTCTCTAGCGTTGTACCAACGCTCATCATTCAGGGGCGTTACGACGCGGTTGTTGACCCGAAAATGGTCGGGCGGTTTTCGACTACGCGTCCACACGTCGAGCTTGTCATGGTGGATGACGATCACCAGCTTGGTGAGAGTTTAGAACGGATATGGACTGAGACAGTTCGGTTTCTATCCATTGGTTTATGAACCACTGGTTCGTTGACACAAAAACCTGTTCATCACGTGTAGTAGTCCACGATGCTGTTGCGCCTGCTACGCTCGTGTTTAGAGTTGCCTGAAATTAATCCCTTAGTGTCGATCGTGGTCCCGGTGTTTCGGGATACCCCTCAGCTCTCAGAGCTTTTGGTGACGTTGCAGCCGGAGGCGGCGATCGGCTCATGTGAGGTCGTCGTGGCGAACGGGGACGTGACTGACGATTCCATTAGGGATCTTCATGATATCTATCCATTTGTTCGATGGGTGACGAGCGAATCGGGCCGTGGCCAACAAATGAATGCCGGCGCGGCAGCGGCAAGCGGACGGTGGTTACTGTTTCTTCATGCTGATGCCCGACTTGACCAGCGCTGGAGAACGATTCTTCAAGAGGCCGATGCGATGTCTGCTGTGGTTGGAGGCGCTTTCGCCCTTTCGATCATCTCGTCGCACTGGGCCGCTCGTTTTATCGAGAAGGGTGTCGCGGCCCGAGTGCGGTGGTTCAGTCTTCCTTATGGAGATCAGGCTGTTTTTGTGAGACGCAAGATCTTTAAACAATTGGGGGGGTATGCCGCGTTACCTCTGATGGAAGATGTGGAGCTGATTCGCCGTCTGAGTGTTGTTGGTAATTTATGGTTTCCAGCGATGCCCGTACATGTGTCCGCGCGTCGTTGGGAGAAGGATGGGTGGGCGCGCAGAACGGGTTTAAATCTTTGTCTGTCGGTTCTGTACTTTCTTGGTGTTTCTCCTCGCCGCCTGGCATCTTGGTATTACGGGGCGCGAGAAAAGGTAGTGGGGCCGTGTTCGGAGACGCCTCATAACATTGCCGAGAATGAGCCTGTCGTGGTGATCATGCCGGCGTTTAATGAAGAGGAGGCCATCGGAGAGGTGATTGCCGAAATTCCGGATGGAATCCATGAGGTTATTGTTGTTGACAATGCTTCTACTGACGGCACGGTGGAGCGGGCACGGGCGGCCGGTGCGACAGTGGTGACTGAGGCTAACCGTGGTTACGGAAACGCCTGTCTCCGAGGACTGAGGCGGGCAACGTCGATGGGCGATGCGATTATCGTATTTCTTGATGCGGATCGAAGTGACTTTCCGCTTGAAATGATCGCTCTGGTTGAGCCAATACGTCAGGGGACTGCTGATTTTGTGCTTGGTGATCGTGGTGGGAGTGATCGTCCATGGCATGCACGCGTTGGCACGGAACTTTGCGTGGGGTTAATCAACAAATTATGGCGAACCGAGTACCGAGATCTTGGTCCATTTCGCGCGATTCGTCGGTCGGCTATCGACCGACTCAAGATGGTAGACCGTACATGGGGGTGGACGATTGAGATGCAGATCAAAGCGGCGGAGGTCGGTCTTGTCATTTGCGAGGTGCCAGTTCGCCAGCGTGCGCGTATTGGCCAATCAAAGATTTCTGGTACGGTCACCGGAACCGTGAAGGCTGGCCTACGAATGCTGTACACGATTTGGTGTTTGTGGCGGACACGGCGTGCGCGTGGTTTTTGACATGGCCAAACAAATTTTTTCCCTCGGCCTCGCAATGCTGGGTGTGTTTCTCGCGGTTGGACAGATCGATGCACGTGAGGAGATAGGTTTGTTTCTTGCGCTTATGGCGACTGCATCGGTCGCTTATCTGTTTGTTATCTGGTTGGTACATTCGCGCCGACCTGGTCCGACGACCGCATTAGTCGGATGCCTGCTTCTCGGATTGATTTGGCGTGTGGGGCTAGTTGGTGCTGTGCCGCTTGTATCCGATGACGTCTACCGATATGTATGGGATGGCCGAGTACAACAGGAGGGACTGAATCCCTATGAAAGTGTGCCTGACGACCCGCGATTGGAATCGTTGCATACTGATTTGACTAGACAAATTCACCCGACGAACGCGGCTTTACCCGCGATTTATCCACCACTCGCGCAACGCTTGTTTTATGGCGTCACGTCGGTTCATGAATCGGTCAAGGCACTGGCCCTTGTAATGGTAGTAGCGGATGTATTGATTGTTGTTCTGCTGTGGAGATGGTTGGTCGCAACGGGACGAAATCGATGGTGGGTACTGGCCTACGCGTGGCATCCGCTCGTGGTATTGGAAGGGGCTGGCGGCGCCCATATCGATACGTTTGGGGCGTTACTCCTTGCCGCTTCATGGTTCGCTCTGTCACGCCGCCGGTCGCTGCTTGCCTCTGTGACATTCGCCGGTGCGATCGCGGTCAAGTTCGTGCCGATTGTACTGGTGCCGCTTTTGTGGCGGCGAATTCGTGCGCTGGATGCCGTTGCCGGAGGGATTGTTCTCATCCTGCTGTATTTGCCGTTTATACATGACGGAAAGATGCCCATCGGTTCGCTGGGAACGTATTTGTCGCAATGGCGATTTAATGCACCTTTTTTTCGAT
>DTWD01000258.1 GCA_012963185.1 Acidobacteriota bacterium | reverse complement strand
CGCTACCAGACCCATTCACAATGGAATACCCGACGTTGCCGTGAAACGGCGCCTCGAAGCCCGCGTTTGGCCAACTACAAGTTCCGGATTGGTTTATCCGGAATATCAGGATCGTCGACCTTCTACTGGAGTCTGTTTTTCTGGCGGCGGCACGCGGTCGTATGCGGCCACCATTGGTCAACTTAGAGGACTTGCCGAAACAGGATTACTCGATCGAATCGGCTATGTGTCAGCGGTGTCTGGTGGTGCATGGGCAGCGACAGCCCATACGTACTATGCCGGCTCAGGGCAGACAAACGTTGAGATTCTTGGTGCGGTTGGTAAGCCGGAGGAACTCGATACGGCAACACTTTCTCGGTTGTCAGAGTCGGAACTCGGGACTGCCGCCACACGTGATTTCCGCAAGACACTGATGTCGCTGCACCAGTCTCCAGAGGTGCCGGCTGAGCGTATTTGGGTCCAGGCGGTCGGGGAAACATTTCTGGCTCCGTTTGGATTGTTTGAGGTCGAACGGCCCCGTGCGTTTACGCTTGACAGCCTCTCCGCGCAAGACATTCGCCGACGGAACCCTTCCATCGGACCATTGCATCAGGTGAGGAATGGTCGCGATGCTCCCTACCTCCTCACACACGCGACGCTGAACTGGCCTTCTGATGGCGACAGTAGTGCATGGAAAGTTGGGTTTGAATACTCGCCGCTCTACTGCGGGTTACCGGTGTTGCATTTGTTAGAGGCAAAAGGGCAGTCTGTGTCTGTTGGTGGTGGCTTGGTGGAAAGTTGTGCGTTTGGCTGCGATCCGCCGCTTGCCCCAATCGATGCAGCCGGCCGTATAACCGTGGAACAGGATGAACCGTTCACGCTGGCCGATGTTCTCGGAGCCACCAGTGCGTTTCGGACTGCTGACCGAGACAATCGTTTCTATCCACATGCTCAATGCTGGCCAGTGACCACGGCTGCGGCTCCGGTTGGCCGTTATCTATTCAGCGACGGAGGAGATTTGGAGAACTTTGGAATCATTCCCCTCCTGCGTCGCAAGGTACATTCGATTGTGGTGTTTGTGAATACGGTGTGGCCACTGTCACTTACTGTTAACCCGGATGGTGGCTGGCCCGTTGACCCGACACCGGAGACGCGAGTCATGGACCCCTCCATTGCGCCATTATTTGGGGCGCCGAATCCGTCATCTCCACACAATAGAGTCTTTCTGGAGAGTGAGTTTCCCGTGCTCCATCGAACGTTACAAGAGGCTAAACAAAACGGGGGAGTCGTGGCGACCACGATGACTCATCGGGTTCAAGAGAACACGTGGTGGGGAGTATCAGGTGGGTGGGATGTCCAAGTATGTTGGGTGTATAACGATCGCGTTCCCGAATGGGAAGCCCAACTACCATTGGAGACGCGGCGATGTATTCAAGGCTGTCTCTCTACTGCAGAGTCAGGCCCACTCGACAATTTCCCACACTATCGAACGCAGGGGCAGAACCCTGGTGCGCTTATTCGATTAACGCCTACACAGGTCAATCTTCTTTCTCATCTTGGCTGTTGGACCGTAATAACACATGCCGATCGGATGAGGGACCTTCTGGGCAGCGCTTAGTCAGGCGTCGCTATGTTTTATGCTGTTCTGGGAGGATTACTTTTTCTGTTCGAGAAAGTGATTCCGGGTAGAATGCGTTAACCTATCAACCGTAGAGTAATGAACGACATGGTCAGGCAATCGATTCTATGTGACGCGATTGCTAATGAGGGACACGGAACATCGTGACTGTCGTCAACCAAAGACAGCGTGCATCCTTGACGCGACTCAACCGACGCGTAACTCGCGGGACTGCTCGCTACCTGCTTTTCTTTGTGACGACTGTGTTGTTAATTAATGCTCTTGTTGGTGAACGAGGGTTAATGGCGACGCTTACGGCCAATCGCCAGTACGCGACCTTATCGAAGAGCATTGCCGGGTTACAGGTGGAGAATGATGCGCTTCGAGACGAGGCGCGTCGCTTGCGGCACGAGCCTTCAATTATTGAAGAGATCGCCCGCCGGGAACTTGGTCTTATTCGACGCGGTGAGCGCGTATTTATCGTGTCATCCTCTTCCCGTAACTAACGCCGCCAGTTACGAAGACGCTTGCCGCAAGACCGATGAGCCACCCGGCGATGACGTCGAGTGGATAGTGCATACCCAGATAGATCCGTGAGAACGTAATTGCTAGCGCCATAGGCCAGACAAAAGCAGTCGCAGCGGGAGCCAGCCGTGCAACCGCGTATGCTCCAGCTGCAGACGTGGCAGCGTGTCCAGAGGGGAAGGACGACGTCGATGGGGTAGCACTCATGCTACTCGCTACCGTTTGGTTGTGCTCATATGGTCGATCACGGTCGATTAGCGGTTTGAGGCCCACGTCAACGATACCGATTACGAAAGTAATGGCTAGTAGAACTCGCCACAATCCGCCGAAGTCATGATTTCGGATTGCGATGATGATGGCTGTGACTACCCAGACGCAACCTGCCGTTCCAGCCAGGCTGAACACCCACATGAGTACAATCACCCACGTTGGATGCGGGAGTTGCTGAATCAAAAGGAACGCTGCTACATCAACGTCATGTAGTGCGGTAAACATGCGACGTCAGGTCTATGCCTGGGCTGTATCTTTCGTGGGCGCCTTGACGTCAGGTACAAGGCCGAGAGTCTTCCGTACTTGTCCTTCGATCTTTGCACAGAGTTCGGGTTTATCTTTGAATAGTGTTTTGACGTTTTCACGTCCTTGCCCGAGTCGCTCTCCACCGTATGAGAACCACGCCCCGCTTTTCTCGATAATTTTATGTTCCACGGCGATATCGAGTAGGTCGCCTTCAAGAGAGATTCCCTCACCGTACATAATGTCGAATTCTGCGATGCGAAACGGTGGGGCGACCTTATTCTTGACAACTTTCACTCTCGTCCGTCCTCCGACCACGCGGTCAGCGTCTTTGATGGCACCGATACGACGGATGTCAATCCGAACAGACGAGTAAAACTTCAATGCGCGGCCCCCGGTGGTTGTTTCCGGGTTACCGAACATGACACCAATTTTTTCTCGAAGTTGGTTGATGAAGATTAAGCAGGTGTTAGATTTTGCAACGACGCCTGTCAATTTACGTAATGCTTGAGACATGAGACGGGCTTGGAGGCCCATTTGTGAGTCACCCATTTCCCCTTCGATTTCCGCACGCGGTACAAGGGCGGCGACGGAGTCCACAACCACCACGTCGACCGCACCGGAACGAACAAGTGTTTCGACGATTTCGAGAGCCTGTTCACCGTGATCTGGTTGGGACACGAGAAGATTGTCAAGGTCAACGCCAAGTTTGGCGCTATAGACAGCGTCCAGGGCGTGCTCAGCGTCAACGAAGGCCGCATTACCTCCAGTTGCTTGAGCGTTTGCGATGACCTGTAATGCCAGGGTGGTTTTTCCAGAGGCTTCAGGGCCATAGATTTCAGTGACGCGTCCGCGCGGCACGCCCCCAACACCCAGGGCGTAGTCGATACTGATCGAACCCGTTGGGATACTTTCGATCGCCGAGATAGAACCTTTCCCGCCAAGTCTCATAATCGAGCCTTTGCCGAACTGTTTTTCAATTTGGCCAACGGCCATTTCGATAGCCTTTGATCGTTCTTTTTCGAGACGTTCGGGACTGGGCATGAGGTTCTCCGTTTGACTCGTAATACACGGGACTGCGCGCAACTGCACATTTTAGGCTTGTATCAAGCTAATGTCAAGCGAAAACAAGGCGCTGATTGTCTGTAAGTTATTTATTAGTATATAGTTATGGCAATCGTCACTTTCGCCTGTTTGTATACTGAAGCCAAAAGTAAAGACGTGGTACGCTGGATCTAATGCGCCGTGACCCTTGTGTAGGATGGAGACGAACAGTCGTGCTTGTGACGGCGTTTGTTGGTTCATGGTGTGTGGTTCTTGATGGTCAGGTCTCGATACCACCACGAGTAGATCGTTCCATCCACGATTACGCAGGCGTTTTGGCACAAGCCGAGATTGCCACGATGGAACAGCAGCACCGCGCGCTGTTCGCGCAGACCGAGGTGTCGGTCGTTATCGTGACCATCGATACTCTGGAAGGTGAAAATGCGTCGGATTTTGGGTTGCGAATTGCTGAGTCATGGCAGCCGGGTACTCGAGCCACAGAACGAGGGATTGTCGTCGTGCTTGCGGTTAGCGATCGTGACGTTGCGATCCAAACCGGTTATGGAGCTGAGGGCTTTTTACCTGATGCTCGAGTTGGTGCGATTCTCGATGCCGCGACACCTGCTTTCGCGCAAAACGACTGGTCAGCTGGCACCATGTTGATCAGCCAATCGTTAGTTGGAACAGCGGCTACCGAATTTGGTGTGTCTGTCGACGGTATGGTGCCCGTGCCACAACCAGTACGCGCAGTACGCGGTCGAGAGACTCCTGGGAACGGTTTGCTTGGGTTACTCGGGATACTCGTCATGGGGTATTTGTTCTTTCGTCATCCCAGTTTATTTTTCTTACTCATGTTGTCAGGGATGGGCCGTGGGATGGGCGGTGGTGGTGGATTTCGCGGGGGTGGTTTTGGTGGTGGTGGTGGTTTTGGTGGCTTCGGTGGTGGTGGCTTCGGTGGTGGCGGTGCGAGTCGAGGTTTCTAGTGCCAGATTTACAGGTTAAGGATATAAATTACACATGGCGACTGATGTGAGTACGCATCCGGCGATAGGCAAACTTTTAAAGGGACTCGAAACGGCCGTTCCGGAAGATCTAGTGAGCGTTGTGCTTTACGGATCGGCT
>DTWD01000257.1 GCA_012963185.1 Acidobacteriota bacterium | reverse complement strand
GTTATTATCAAGGCCAATCCTTTTACGCTGGAGGAAGTTTCTGACGCCCGCTCCTTTGCGGCGTCGCGGGCGTTCGATCTTGTCTGGGTGCCAGGGATGGAACGATCGGATGCAAATCGCATCAACTTCCTCAGGGCGCCGCTGTTTTACGATGCCGCTCGCGCTTTGCTCGGACCGACGGCTGCAGACTATGTCGCCGGGGCTAAGTACCACCTGGCCCCGGCCACTGACGATCGCCCGTACTTCGGCGATTTCTTCCGCTGGCGCCTGCTTCCCGAACTGTTTGCTAAGCGCGACAGGGGCGGGATGGGGTTGATGGAATGGGGGATCCCGCTTCTCGCCGCGACCCTACTTCAAGCAGTCGTGCTCAGCCCGATACTGATCCTGCTGCCTTTGGTCCTAGCTCGTCGCCTCCGAACACGTGCCGCTCCCAGGCCGGGGAGGTGGCGAATTCTTGTTTTTTTCCTCTCGCTTGGCCTCGGCTTTATGGCCATTGAGATAGCCTTCGTTCAGCGCTACGTCCTGCTGCTTGGCCACCCGGTCTATGCCACAGCGATGACTCTGAGCGGATTCCTGGTATTTGCTGGCCTCGGCAGTTTGACCAGCGAGCGATGGTCCCAGCGCTTGGGAAACTCTGACAGGGTCTTACACACCGCCGCGCTGGCGGTGATTGCTCTGATCGGTCTGAACATAGTGGCATTTCCATCCCTATATACCGCCACTTCGGCATGGCCCTTTGTCGCAAAGGCCGTCCTCGGCCTCGGCTTGGTCGCGCCACTGGCTTTCGCCATGGGGCAATTCTTCCCCCTCGGTCTGGCGGCGGTGGGACGCGCCGCTCCTCAGTTGGTCCCCTGGGCCTGGGCGATCAATGGCTGCGCCTCGGTGCTCGGCGTCCTGCTCGCTACATTGACTACGGTACACGCCGGTTTCACCGCCGTTCTGTTGAGCGGTGCGGTCCTTTATATTGTCGCCGCGCGATGTAATCCACGGGTACTCAAGGCGTTTCGTTAACGCTTCTCCAAAACAGTTCGCCGTGGCTAACGGTGTGAACAATATAGAACCGATATGCCATAGTTTATTTGCCAAAATAGGCACACGCTGAAAACAATTTTATTCTATCTCTTTAACACCCCAAATTGATTAGATTGGGACGCCGCGGTTCCGCAGCAAGTTGGCTACGACCACGCATTCGAGGCCGAACGGCAGGTAGCCCGCATAACCGAGAACAGGCATTTCGAAGACCTGGAAGCGCTGCACGAACGGCACCGAGTATTCCCAGTGCGCGAGGCTGTTATAGTTCCACATTTCCCAGAAGAAACCACAGATCAGCGCCGCTAGCGCGGGAACAACGATTGGGCGCCAGTCCCCGTGTTTCAGAGAGGAAAAGACCGTTTTCTCGCCGACGATCACCTGGATTGATGTGATGATCAGCAAGGGGGCGATCCACAGCAGCGGAAAAAGGTAGTCAGGCCTTATGCCGATTCCCGCGAGAGCCGTCGCCACGCAGATCAACACGGTCCACCCCCATCGTGTGTTGTGCCGTACCTTCAGCGGAAAGAACCCGGTGAGGGACTGAAAACGGTTTGGAAAGGACTTAAGGAGTTCAGCGGTCCCTATAACGGCTGGCAGCACAGTGGAAAAGGAAAGTGTCGCATTGAGGAAGTACTGCCACGGGCCGAGATCCCCGATACCCAGATAGTGCCAGTTGTGGACGAAACGGTTCAGGTATTCGAAACACCACCAAAATACCGCGCTGAGAGGAAAAAGGGCGGTGAAGAAACCAGGTCGGCTTAACATTGGGCAACGACCGGTCCGAACCATCGTTAGCCCATTGACGACGAGAATATAGCCTGCCCACAGGGGAAAGAAGGTATAGGCTTGGAACTCGTCAAACCAAGAGAAGCGGTTCCACGCGAGAATCCACGAGGTGAATATGACGGCGGCTCCTATCCAGCCCCACCAAGGAAACGAAACGTGCCATGGCGTCGGTACGCCGCGTTCCACAGCTTGCGTGAGCCTGACCAGAAACGGTAGGAAAATGGCGGCAACGGTCACGCCAAGGATGAGGAATGCGGTCCAGGAGAAGGGCGCATGCTCGACGTAAAGTGTTCTTGGCGGAAACTCCATGTAGGGAGCAATGGACATACCCCATGCGAACACGCCGCCAACGGGGAGCCCGATCAGCAGAGCGGCTCCCATGCCGCCGATGATAGCGCCATTCCTTTCCCACAGGGCCATGTAGTGAGCGTACACTCCCTTTCCGCAAACGAAAACCTCCACCGGTTATAGGCTGAAGACAATTACTGATGCCCGGCCGGTTCCCCGCGCCACATGTACCCTGTCATAAACTTTTGACCAATGTAGGATCTTTACCAAATCCTATCCTTGATTTGACGTTTCATATTGCGATCGGCGGTCTTATCAACTCTCGGTGGTTGCGTGCCCCCGCAACCAAATCTGGAAGCTAAAATCGGTCTTTCCAG
>DTWD01000256.1 GCA_012963185.1 Acidobacteriota bacterium | reverse complement strand
GTGGCCTCCCCGACGGGTCCGCCCGCAACGGTGATTCCGGTTCGGGTCGACAAGGGTCGGTACCAGACGGCTGCCAGTTGCATGACAAAATCGTGGGGATGCTGATGGTCTGTGATGGGTTGGCCTTTGTAGACTTCACCGGTCTGGAAGAGTTCGCTATAGCCGTTCCCGCGCATGGTCGCGGGCTCCCCGCTGAGCATACCCTTGAGCGTCAAGGTGCTGTTACCGACGGACCGACTGCCCATACCCATCCACCAATTCTGTGACACGAACTCTGTGGCTCCCCGGGGTGTGGTTTGATGGTTAACCGTGAGAAAGGCGACGCCATCATGCATAAAATGCCAATCCCCAGATGGATGACTGTCTTCATGTTCGGTTTGATGGGCGTGAGGATCTTCGGGTTGCTGCAGTTCTACAGGCTTGTCTTGCTGTGCCGTCACGTTAATGGTGAGTAAACAAGCGACGATTGTAGATGCACATCTTACGTACAAGATTTTCGTTGAGCGACATAGCGACCTTTCACGTTCTATTAAAAAAGCGAGATTAGCTGTCTGAGTTACGGCAAGACGGACGGGTGCTGCGACCTAGATCAGGAGTGGGACAGCGGGTGGGAACACCACCGGCGAGTGCGGGGCGGAGCTTGATGCCAGTAAGGTAGGTGGCTGGACGGCCGATCTTGTGTCGCCGAACGGAGACTTCAACACCGCGAGGTGTTCGAGGTTTACAGCAGTATTCCTGACTGAGTCGATGGCGATTGGTGTATCGAGTGCATGTTCACACGTGGCTTCCGCATTGTCGTGGTGCTGGCTGTCGTGCGAATGCCGCGATTCTTGCTGGTGCGAAGCCCGAGCAACTTTGGAGATTGCGTGAAGATCGTTCGCCCCAGTCTGGAGGGTGGCGGTTCCGCAGGCGATGATGCACACGGTCATAAACACGTGGGTACCGGCGATGAATAACACAGGCAACCGTTGGGATGTGTTCGTGAATTTCATAGGCAACACAGTGTAACGTCTATTCCAAAGTCGTGCGAAACAATTAATTGTGCACAGTTTTGCATACTAAAAAGCTTCTATTTGAGAGTGACAAATTGCACACAATTTCACGAACATAAAACGAACACATTCCGTTTTATTCGTTAAAGTATTGATATAGCGTGACTTAATTATTTGTCAATAATTCAATAAAATGAATTCTTGATTGACTTGAAAGACGAAGAATATGGTGTGATTCAGAGGTTATTCAAAAATTTGAATAAATCGTCAAGAATATTGGTTTTTCTGGATTCCTTGAAACGCATAAAGTGAGTATTTACTAAGGAATTTGAAAAATCAATGTTGGCTCGGATCTTGCATGTTATGTATATACGTTTCTGGATTTAGTGTGTAGAAGTGTGAACTGGTCGATGATTATGGCTTGCTTCTGATTAAAAACAGGCCTAAAATCAACCATCTTTCCAGAAACAGAGTTGTTTCTTGAAGTGAAGGAATGTTCGTTTTTGTATGTTGAAAAGAAGGTACGTATGTTTGTTAATTTGTTAATCATGTTCTTCATAGTAGGAGGGGAACACTTATGAGGAAGTCGGTAATGCTCGTTCTCTGTGCGCTACTGCTCGTCGGTAGTGCCACGGATGCAATGAGTCAGCAGTTCACCGGTAATCTTCGTGGCTCGGTAGCTGACGCACAGGGGATCATCCCCGGTGTGACGGTCACCTTGACCAACGAGGGCACAACTATTGCCCGCGATACGATTACCAACGGCGTCGGTGAGTATTCTTTCGTCGCCGTCACGAACGGAACGTATACCGTTCGCACGTCGCTCCCTGGTTATAGAACCTTAGAGCAGCGTGGACTAGTCATCGGCACGAACGCCAACATTACGTTGGACTTAGTGCTGGAAGTTGGAACCGTCGAAGAAGAGATCACGGTTACGGCCGCTGCGCCGCTGATCGAGACCTCAAATGCTTCGGTCGGTGAGAGTCTTGACCGTGAAATTCTTGAGATGTTGCCGGCTCCTGGCCGTAACGCCTTCTTGATCGCGGTTACGATTCCAACGGTCATGCCGGTTGGCGACCCGCGATTTAATCGCCAGCAGGATCAGACCAATGCTTCGCGTATCTCGCTAGGTGGTGGTGGTGTTCGTGCGAACAACTACATTCTTGACGGTGTTCCAATTACGGAGCTGTCAGGTCGCGCGGTGCTTAACCCCACAATCGAGTCGCTTGCTGACGTTAAAGTTTCGGTTCACACGTATGACGCAGAAATGGGTCGTACCGGTGGCGGCGTGTTCAACACGACCGGCCGCGTGGGCACGAACGAATTTCATGGCAGCGGCTTCTTCCAGACTCGTCCGGTTTGGGGTCAGATGCTGAACTACTTCGTGAGCGAGTCTGGTGGCACGAAGAAGAGCAGCGCGCTTGACCAGTCCTACTACCGTCTCTTCGGTGGTGGTGTTGGTGGCCCAATTGTTCGGAACCGAACATTCTGGTGGTATGGCATGGAAGGGTATCGGTCGTTCACGACTGACACTCCACAGCGTACTTGGGCTGGCCCGAACCAAAAACTCGGCGACTTCTCGTCGTCGACGATTGGTGGAACGGCCGTCCGAATCTGGAATCCGTATTGTCGTGGCCTATCGGCTGCGAACACGCGGTGCCCGGCGACTGGCTCTGGTTCGCTTGCGACACCTGAGTTCACGGGCGCGATCATTCCGTCAAGCCATCCGGCGCGGTCCACAGTGGCAGGCAACATCAATGCCCTCTGGCCGACCAAGACCATTAGCGGTAGAACCTATGCTGGTAACGAAGATGGTCAGCCGAATGCCACAGATTCATCCCAGACGATTGACTTGGCGGACATGTACACCTTCAAGGTGGAGCATAAGTTCTCCGACAATTGGTCGCTCAGTGGGTTGTATCTCTATAACAAGACAGACGAGCCGGCTTCTGACTACATTGGAGACAAGACGGCGAAGACCGACTACTTCTTCAGTGGTGCGACGTGGTACCTTGAGCGCCGCCCGCACGTGTTCGTGGCTAACAATACGAAAATCCTGAACGACACGACTGTTTTGACGATGCGGTATGGTTGGACGCGATGGCTGGATAACACGATTCCAGGCGTCTCACCGAAGGGGCCAACAGCACTTGGCTTCCCCTCCTCATTTACCAGCGGTATTCATGAAACCGGAAAGACCCTGCTGTCAGGGGTTAATTTCTCCGGTAACATCGGCTACCGAGCCATTGGTAAAAACGCCAAGACTCTTGGTCGGGTGTGGAAGTCGCCGATTTCGGCTAACATCGCTCTCTCGAAGTTGTGGGGAGCTCACACCGTTAAAGTCGGTACCGACTACCGTCAGATGGGTATTAATACGCCGACGCGTTATAACACTGCTGGACGATTCACCTTCGAAGAGAATTTCACGAAGGGTCCAGCCGGCGAGGGTGGTCATGAGTACGCGAGCTTCTTACTCGGTGCACTCAATGGCGGCGCCGTCGATGCCAACCGTGGTCTCCTCGACATGTATACGACCTACATGGGCGCATACTTCCAGGATGACTGGCGTGTCAACTCGCGTTTCACCCTCAACTGGGGTGTGAGACTCGAGCATGAAAACGGCATGAGTGAGAGGGACAACAAGATTACTGTTGCGTTCGACCCGAACATTCCAAGCCCACTCGGTACTCAGTTGAACACCGCCGGCCAAACTGTAAACGCGGCCGTTGGAAAGACACTGATGGGTGGCTTGAAATTCGCCGGAGT
>DTWD01000255.1 GCA_012963185.1 Acidobacteriota bacterium | reverse complement strand
TGTTTCCTAGAACATTTTGGTTCTACGGCCGCCGGTGTGGTTCGCGGAGGAATGCGACCAACAAATAGGCGCAGCGACTAACGTTCTGCCCGGTAACCAATAGGTTGCTGGTTTTGTCTCAAGTGTTTCGGTAGCGAGGAATGAAGCAATATGTGAAGAACCGTTACAATAACCAACTTGGTTTGATAACGATTTCATTCGACTAAAAATAGTTCCAAAGGCGGGTAGGCGGTTTTGGAGACGGTATAGGAGAAACAAGGTTGGACAACACCACAATGGATTTTGGTAGTCGCAGTCAAATTGCATGGAGCACTCTCTTCGTGATGGTGGTGTTTCACGTTCTGGCGATCGCCGCCTTTTTTTATATGACTGTTGATGCCGTGCTGCTAGCTGTGGTGCTGCACTGGACCTGTATCGGATGGGGCATTGGGATGGGGTATCACCGGCTTCATACGCATCGGTCGTACAAGGTCCCCAAATTTATCGAGTATTTCTTTGCGGTCTGTGCCGTGCTGACCCTTCAGGGTGGTCCCATTTTTTGGGTGGCGGTACATCGTATCCATCATCAGTACTCAGATGAAAAGGGTGACCCCCACACTCCTCGAGACGGTCGGTGGTGGTCTCATATGTTGTGGACTATTTTTGGCGAAGCGTTGCATTCAAATACAGCCGTTACTGGGAAGTACGCGCCCGACCTTATGCAAGATCGGTTTTATCGTGTGCTGAATACGTGGCACTGGGTGCCACTCGTATTACTTGGCGTTGGACTTTATGCTGTTGGTGGAGCGCCTTATGTGTTGTGGGGTATTTTTTTCCGGGTTGTTTTTGGACTGCACGCCACGTGGTTGGTTAACTCCGCAACGCATCTGTGGGGCACCCGGCGTTTTGAAACCCCGGATGATTCAAAGAATTCTATGTGGGTGGCTCTTTTGACCTTCGGAGAGGGGTGGCATAACAACCATCATGCGTTGCCTCGGTCTGCGCGTCACGGTTTAAGCTGGAGCGAGATTGATTTCACATGGATACAAATCCGATTGCTCGAACGACTGGGGCTTGCGTGGGATGTTCAGGTGCCGACCGAGTCTCAAATAACAAGTAAAGTCGAGCTCGCTGCTAAACGTGTTGCGTAAGTTTGGAATTATTGCCGTCCTGGGAGTCGTTCTTGGCTGGCTATTCTGGCAGTCAGTTCAGGGCAGTCTGTCGGCGCCATACGTCATCGATCGCGGATTGGTCACCGAGTGGAAATTAGTGCCACGCGGACCAATGCAACCGGGCGTTGGTGTGTTGGTCCTGCAGCCCACGGACCTTTTACGCGCAGAGTTATTTCAGCAAATTTTTGGCCGGACGATGGAATCTATGACGTCGCCGGCTGTGGCCGCCATCCCCGTTCTGCTTCGTGCGGAATATCAGTCACTGCAAGAACAACCATCATTGGTCGAGTTGGAAGCAATTGCGCAAGCAGCAGGATTGGATCGTGCGTCACCGACACCCATTTGTATCGGGCATCTCAGACGTCCACCAACTCAGCAATTGTATTACGCGTTGTTTAGTGAACCTGCTGTCGATCAGTTTCGGCACGGATTGAGTCAGCGGGAAGGTAGCAGCCCTTCTCTCGCAGAACCGTTCCCATTGGTTATTCCTTTGGCTGCTTCTGACGGTAACTTTGCGAGTTGGTGGCCTCTGGAGGTAACTGAAGCCGATTGTCAGGCGCCACTTGATGTTCAGTAAAGTTCCACGGGGTCAGTTGATGACCGCGTCGTAGACAGAGTTGGTAAACGCTTCTCGGAAGCCGTTTCCGCTGGCTGGTGAGACAGCAGCCATAATGACCGTCACCATGTCATAGACCGGATCGATAAAAAAACGGGTTCCTGATGATCCGTCCCACCAGTATGTACCTCGGTTGACGGGATAGGGAAAGTCGGTTGAGTCGATAACGACACAGAACCCGAGTCCCCAGCCGCGTCCTGGTTGAGGTTGACCGAAGCCTATGGGTAAGACAGCCGCAGGCAGACGATTTGTCGTCATGAGTGCCACAGTGTCTGGTTGAAGGATTTGTTGTCCGTCCCAGGTTCCATTGTTCAGAAACAGTTGTGCGAATCGGAGATAGTCGGGCACAGTTGATACCAGACCGACGCCGCCTTCTGTTAATGGCGGTTGCTCGGTAAACGGTACTAGTTCAATTTGGTGCGGTTGAAGAACTCCTCTCCGACTCGGCCGGTAGACAGGCCCAAATCGTTCCAGTCGAGAGTCGTCAACCCAAAAGACCGTGTCGGTCATGCCAAGTGGCCTGAAAATGCGTTGCTCAAAAAATGTGTCGAGTGATACCCCCGACCATACTTCGATGAGGCGTCCGAGAATGGTGGTTGAGATGCCGTACCGCCAGCGTGTTCCCGGCTGCTCATAGAGCGGCACGCGAGCGGCATTTGAAACCATGTCTTCGATTGGAATCGACCGGAGCCGAACCTTCTCTGCCCGATACATTTCTGAGTTGCGTCCCCCCAGCCCTGATGTATGTGTCAAAAGATGTTCGACCGTTATGTTGCCACGTCGAGGGACAGTAGCCTGCAGATCGGGTGTGTCGGCGTTTTGTAGAACACGTTGGTCGACAAACTCTGGAAGAAATTTAGAGATGGGATCGGTTAATTCGAATTTGCCTTCTTCCCACAACATCATGGCTGCCAAGCTCGTGATCGGACGCGTCATCGAATACAAACGGAACAGTGCATCGTCCGGCATGTCTTTTGCCAGGGTGGTGTCTATCGTACCTAGTGCCTCGAAGTAAGCAAGCTGTCCGTGTCTGACGACGGCGGCAACAACACCTGCAATATCGCCAGATTCAACGTGCCGATGAAGTTGGGTCGTTGCCTGATTCAGTTGTTCTGATGAAAGCCCTACTGTTTCAGGGGGTACGATCGTAAAAGACTGTGCCTGTGGACCAGTGACCAGGATAAATAACCAGCATGCCGTGATGGTCAGTCTTTGTGTGAGCATCTCGTGATGATATTCGCATACGACATTGTTGGTAGGATCGGTGTGTTACACTTCGCGACCCTTCTACCGTAGCAATACATTTCTGATTGCGCATGTCACAGCAAACAAATTCATCTCGGGAGCGTCGCAATATAGCCATTATTGCTCACGTCGATCATGGGAAAACGACTTTAGTTGATGCGCTCTTCCGTCAAAGTGGTGTGTTTCGTGCGAACGAACAGCTAACCGATCGGGTTCTCGACAATATTGATCTGGAACGTGAACGCGGGATAACGATTCTGGCAAAAAATACAGCCGTTCGTTATGAGGATGTGACGATCAATATCGTTGACACGCCCGGCCAT
>DTWD01000254.1 GCA_012963185.1 Acidobacteriota bacterium | reverse complement strand
TCAGACGGTAACGATAGTCATAGCCTTCTGTTGTCTGGGTGACTTCTGACTCAAACACAACGTTTACGTAGTACCAGAGCTGGTACTCAACGTCTAGCGCACGGGTCCCAAGTTCAGTGACGAGCGGCTCGTATGTCTCCGTTTGGCCAGTTTTCGCAAAGGTTGTCGGGACAATAGCCGAAAAGCAGGCAAGGAAAATTGCAAAAGCGACAATAATCTGGCGCATGTGTCGACTGTCCATTCGAATCAGCATCTAACTTATTGTACCTTCCGTAATGATCGAGGATGTCTTTGTTTATTGCTGTATGTCATTAATCTATATAGGGTTGTCTGTTTTGTTAGACAATAACGGACCAACCGAGCGTTTTTCGGGGAAATTTCATACCTATTTCGCTACTAGGCGTGGCGTACGTTGCTGAAGGAGAAGACGATGAAACTGACGACGGTTCTTTTTGTTGCAACAACGTTCTTTGTCGGGACCGCGTCAGTGGGGTGGGCGCAGTTACATGCGGCAAGTGATGGCCCAATTGTCTACGGGCACCATCATGTGAATGGCACTGATCTGTCTGCACACAAACGATTTTGGGCGAATACGCTGGGGGGGATCCCGACTGCCTTCGGTCAGTCTGAGATGTACAAGTTTCCGAACGTTCATGTTTTTGTTCGGGAGCGTGAGCCGACTGGTGGTACAAAAGGATCTGCGGTCAATCACATCGGTTTCCGTGTGCCAAGTGTTCGTGCTGCTCTCGGCAAGGTGCGTGCGGCAGGTTTCCCTGTTGTCACGCGGCAAGAACTGCCACCTGGGATGGCCGTGATCGACGACATGGCGTACATAGACAATCAAGATACTTATATTGCGTTCGTTATGGCACCCGATAACGTAAAAGTTGAACTAGTTGAGGACCGTGACCAGGAGGAAGCGATCGCTCTCCATCACATTCATTTCGATACAAATAATGTTGATGCAATGAAAGCGTGGTACGTCGATACATTCGGCGCGATTCCAGGTACGCGTGGGTCTTTTCAGGCGGCAGATTTACCAGGTGTCAACCTGACCTATTCAGGGAATCCAGCATCGCTTGCAGGGACTGAAGGCAGAAGTCTCGACCATATCGGTTTTGAAATCGAGAATCTGGAAGCCTTCTGTCGGCAGCTTGAATCTGCTGGTGTGGAGTTTGATGTTCCGTACCGAGAATTGGACCAGCTTGGCATCGCCATTGCTTTTTTCACTGATCCCTTTGGTACGTATATCGAACTGACCGAGGGTCTGGATAAGTACTAGGTAGTTTGCAAATGTTGAAACCGCACGAGCGACCGACCACTAGGAAGATGTTTAGGCAGGGCTCGCTATGCTTGGTTCTGGTCCTGTTGGCACTGTGGATTCCGGGTTCGGGGCATGCTCAAGGTCCTATCCATGTCGACCCGCTGCTCCTTGGTCGCTACGTTGGCCAATACGAATTGTCGCCGACATATGTACTGACGATTCTGGTCGACAGTGATCGGATCTATGTGCGTGCGCCTGGGCGTGGAATCCGGTTGCTTGTACCTGCTTCAGAAACTGAATTCATTGAGGTTGAATCTGGACTTCGTATCATGTTCGGGATTCGCGAAGATACCCGAGAGGTCGATCATTTGGTCTTTGAGCAACAGGGCTTTGGTCGACGTGCGAACAAAGTCACCAGTGAAGTCGGTCTTGACCCGGAGACGCGTCCGGCTATGGCGCTGGCGGATGACGTATTGGCTCGTTACGTTGGCGAATACGAAGAACAACCCGGTTTTGGCATCAGCATTAGTAGGGATGGTGACCAGTTATTAGCCCGAATGACTGATCAACAAGGCGTCGAAATTTTTGCCGAATCAGAAACGGAGTTTTTTTATCGCGATATGAATGCGCGAATTTCGTTCCGACTCGGTAATAACCTGGTAGAGGCGCTCATCTTGCATCAGGGCGGGGTCGATTTAGAGATGCGTCGCCTCGATTAGCGGCGAAGGGAGACAGCAATGACTCAGGAAATTGAAAGCCTTGTTGAACAATTTGAAGCACGCAAACTGACGCGTCGACAACTCGTCACGTCACTCGCGGCAATTGTTGCTGTCACTTCGGCGAAATCAACGACAGCGCAAACTGCTGTTGGTCAGGTAGCCCAAGGCCGTACTATTAATCATGTGTCGCTTGCTGTTTCTGATGTTGAGGCCTCGGCGAATTTTTATCAGTCGTTGCTAGGACTCGAAGTAGTTAGTCGACCACCGAATGGCGGTATTAATATGGGACTGTCTGATGGGTTTCTGGGTGTCTACAACATTCCTCAGCCCGGCCGTGTGCATCACTTCTGCATTGGTGTTGACGACTTCGATGCCGACCGGGTTAAAGAACAATTTGATGAAGTTGGTTACGAGGCACGTGTTAGTCGGAATCCTGCAGCACGTACGTCAGGTGGTGACCAGTTGTACTTTACCGATCCCGATGGTACGCTTGTTCAATTAGGCGACAACGGCTACCAAGGGTGAGGTGTTTTACCGGAAACACCGCTAGTTCGTCGGAAGAACTCCAAGATCTATAGCCATGATTTTTTCACGGTCACGTACGTACAGCTTTGTACCGACTAGTGTTGGGGCAGACCAAGAAGTTGACTGGAAAATAGTGGTACGTCCAAGGATGGTCATCCCGTCCGGTGTCATACGCGTCAAAGCCAAATCCCCATCTTCGTCCATCAGAATGACTTTTCCGTCCGCGTAGAGCATGCTTCCTCTGGCAAATCCCCGTTCTCGCCACAAGGTTTCACCCGTATGGATGTCAACTCCGGTTACGAAGGATGGGCCAAATGTACCATCGGTTCCGTAGATATAGTTTCCGATTCGTAATGGATTCAAGAACATAAATTGGAGTTGTGGATCGAGCCACAGTTCCTCAACGGTTGTATGGGCGCTCTCGCGCGTCAGGCGGAGCGCACGACTACCGGTTTTGTAACCGGAGGACACGAAGAGAATGTTGTCTTCGCCCCATAGTGGAACCATGAAATTAAAGTCGTTTCCAGGGTCATGTGGATGTGTCCAGAGCACGAGTCCGTTGTCTGGATCCATGCCGTTGACCGTTCCGCCACCAAATACGACTAACTGAATTTGGCCGCTAACATCGATAAGCACCGGTGGTGCTTCAGACACGAGAAAATCTCCGCCGGCCCAGACGACGCTCCCGTCCGTTTGCCGGAATGCCATGACCGATTGCCCTGGTCCGCCAACCGAGCAGATCACTGTGTCTTTGTATGCGAGTGGACTACAACCATATCCGGATTTAACACGGGGGCGGATCAGGAGTGGTGGTGCATTAAAGTCGGTTACGAGATTGTGTGACCAGAGCACATCACCAGTGTCAGCATCGAATGCGTGTAGCTGTTTATTGGTCCCACCGGTGAAGACGCGATCTTCCACGAGCAATGGCGTCCCGTGAGGGCCGGATCCGAAGCTCGTGTCTTCAAGCTTTGACGGATACGTATGTTCCCAGAGCGTTTCGCCGGTCCGTGCGTCTAAAGCGATAACGGTTTCCTCGGATTCCCAGGGGCCTTCGCGGCCCTGACCGTTACCGACGCGGTACATCGTAAAGAGGCGATCATTTCCGGAGATGATCGTTGAATGACCAGTTCCGAGAGTGCGACTCCATAGAACAGGTGGTCCACCATCGGGCCAGCTATCCGCTAGGCCTGTGACATCCGTAATGAAGTTTCGATGTGGGCCTCCCCACTGAGACCATGCGGTGGTCTCCTGTGCTTGCGTGCCAACCGAGGTGGCTATGAAACACAGTAAAGGTAAGACCACGGTCATTACGGCCGAGCGCATGAAGAAATCATAGTCTGCCTTGGTATTTCCGTAACTGTTAAGTTTGATTCACAACGAACCTGCTGATGAGCGATGATAGTTGGCAAGAGACGGGGGGGGGGGACTTGTGCCAGAACAGCAGACACATCGGCGGCGAAGGGGTGGTTTGTCGCGGCGTCGTTTTTTAAAAACGACTGTTGTCGGAGGTGTAGCGATGGCCGGTATATCGAACAACGTGGGTGTCGCTCAGAATCAGGTTTCTGCGCACTTGGTTCGATTTGATCATGTGGCGGTGCCAATGCGAAATACGACCGAAATGGTAGCGTTTTATAAGGCACTCGGATTCCATGTGAACGAGGGTGATCGGATCTGCTCGGTTCATTTTGGTGATAGCAAGATCAATTTTCACCGCCCTGAGCTATGGGAAAGTGGTGACTTCGCACTCCGAGCATCAGAAGCAATACCGCCGTGTGGCGATTTTTGTTTTGTCTGGGGTGGCAGTGACCGTGAACTAGAGCAGTGGCTTGAGGAAATTGGTGCGGTGGTTATTGAAGGTCCGGCACCACGCCAAGGCGGTCGCAGTCTTGGTGTTGATACGGGCACGAGTCGCTATATTCGTGACCCGGACGGCAATTTATTGGAATTCATTATTTACACATGAAAGCAGAACATTGATGATACGTACACGAAGGAGAAACTGAATGTGGTACGCGAGAAACACGTTGCTGACTGGACTGATCGTAATGGGCGCATTGAGTTGGTCTTGTGTTCGAAACTTGCAGCCAGCCGTTCCGCAATCCTCTGAGACTGAGACCGCGGTCAACACAGAACCTGTCGAGACGCCGAATCGTGCGCCGGAGGGGACCGACCCTTCCGCTCTGGCCGCCGCGTCAGCAACGACGGGAGGTTCGCAGACCGGCCCAACAAACGATCTTCCGAATCCGTACACCACGGTCGTAGGTTGGGCAAAGATGCCGGGGGCGAGGACGTGGGGGGCCACCAGTGCGGTCGACATTGATCCTGACGGACAACACATATGGATTGCCGATCGTTGCGAAGCCAACGCCTGTGAAGGATCGACCCTTGATCCAATTTTGAAATTTGATGAATCCGGGCATCTTGTTGCCAGTTTTGGGGCAGGGACGATGAACTGGCCCCATGGGTTTTACGTTCACGATGACGGTTCTGTGTGGGTGACGGATGCCCGAGGCGGAGGAGGAAAAGGACATCAAGTCCATAAATTCAGCCCAAATGGTGACCTGTTGCTGTCACTGGGTACTGCTGGTGTTGCTGGTGCCGATGGGTCACACTTTAATCAACCGTCAGACGTGGTGGTAGGACCTGATGGCAGTATTTACGTGGGTGATGGCCATGGCGGAGAATCGAATGCACGCATCGTAAAATTTGACGCGGCGGGGAATTTCATTAAGGCGTGGGGTGAACCTGGCACCCAGCCCGGTCAGTTCGGTGTCCCTCATGGATTGGCTTTTGATTCTCAAGGTCGGCTATTTGTCGCCGATCGGAGTAACAATCGCATTCAGATCTTTGACCAAGAAGGAAACTTCCTTGAGGAATGGCATCAGTTTTCTCGCCTCAGCGGTATTTTCATCGATGATAACGATATGTTGTACGGGACCGACTCCGAGTCAAATCATCGACGTGGAAATGGTGAATGGAAGCGAGGCATGCGAGTTGGGAGTGCCCGTACTGGCGAAGTGATGTATTTCATTCCAGACCCAGCAGATCCCAACGATGGCCCGCTTCGAGGGACTAGTTTTTCAGAGGGTGTGGCCGTAGACGCGGCGGGCAACATCTATGGTGCTGAAGTGGGGCCCAAGGGTATTAAAAAATACGTCCGGCGGGAGCAGTGAGTGAACGGTCCAGATGGATACAGAGGGAGGGAAATCGATGCTTCGGTTCATGATTGGTGCAGTATTCGTCTTTGTTAGTGCGATAGTGCCAGCCTTCGCCCAAGTACCGTCGTTCGAAGCGGTGACGGATGCGATGCTGGACAACCCACCACCAGAAAGTTGGTTGAACTGGAGGCGTACGAGAGATGGGTGGGGTTATAGCCCACTTGATCAGATTACTCGGGATAATGTTGACGACCTTCGGCTTGAATGGTCGTGGGCTATGGAGGCTGGGTCGCAACAGACGACTCCGATCGTTCATGAAGGAGTAATGTACCTTGCCAATCCCGGGAATCTGATTCAGGCCCTTGATGCTGCAACTGGGGACCTTCTCTGGGAGTACCGACGACAATTTCCAACCGCTCGGGGTCGAGGACGACCAAATCGGAACATCTCAATTTACGACGACAAGATCATTTTGAACACCGCTGACGCGAATATTGTCGCGCTCGACGCGCGTACAGGGGAAGTGGTGTGGGAGGCAGATGTTGCTGACCCGGACAAGGGATTTCACTATACCGGTGGTTCTCTTGTGGCAGATGGGAAAGTGATTTCTGGCATGGCCGGATGCATGCGGTTTTGGGATGACGGATGTTTTATTACCGCGCACGACGCTAATACGGGCCGTGAATTATGGCGCACGTCAACAGTGGCTCGCCCCGGCGAGGCAGGCGGAGATACGTGGGGTGATTTGCCGATGCTGTTTCGCGGTGGCGGGGACGCGTGGATTACTGGCACGTATGACTCCGATCTTGGGCTGACATTTTGGGGGGTTGCGCAGGCGAAACCATGGGCTCAAGTGAGCCGGCGTACGGATGGTGACGCGTTGTACACGAGCTCGACACTCGCCCTGGATCCGGATACGGGCGAGATGCGCTGGTTTTATCAACATCACCCGGGCGAATCACATGATATGGATGAAGTGTTCGAGCGCATTCTGGTCGATGTTGACGGTCGTCCCTCGGTTTTTACGATGGGGAAGCTCGGTATATTGTGGCAACTCGATCGACAGACCGGCGAGTTTATTAACGCGACGGATCTTGGCTATCAAAATATCGTAGATATCGATTCCACAACCGGACAGTTGTCGTTTCGTCCAAACATGATTCCGGAGTTGGATGAAGAATTGGAATTTTGTCCGAGTCATTCCGGAGTTAAAAGTTGGCGTGCGATGTCTTATAGCCCAGAAACGGAAGCATTCTATATTCCACTAACGTTGAACTGTCAGCGCACTGTCTACAGCGATGTGGAGTGGCGAGAAGGTGGCGGTGGCAACGGGATGGTTGGCCGCAAGAATTTCCTTCACCCGGATAGTGACGGCAATATGGGAGAATTTGTCGCTATGCATGTGAGTGGCGAGATTCTCTGGTCGCATCGTCAGCGTACCCCGTACATTTCGGCAGCACTCACAACCGCCGGTGGCTTAGCGTTTGTAGGGACTTATGACCGTGATGCGTATGCCTACGACGTGTCTACGGGTGAGCAATTATGGAAGACGCGGTTGCCCACGTCTGTTCAAGGGTTTCCGGTGACATACGAGGTTGACGGACGCCAGTACGTAGCGATTGGGACTGGGATCGGTGGAGGAAGTTGGGTGTCGATGCCGCGCGAGCTAACCCCTGAAAAGCGTCGGCCAAACGCAGGTAATGGACTTTTTGTTTTTGCACTGCCAGCCGAATGATCTTCGCGGTGGAAAGTGACTGACTACTGTAAAGGGTATCGATGTTCCATCGTCTAGCTTTTGTGATTGTCTTCGGAGAAGTGTGGAGGTCGTTGTGAAGCGTGCGTGCTTCATTTTTCTGAGTGTCTCGCTATTGGTATGTCTGGCAGGTAGTGTTTTTGCGCAAGATACCACTGGAGAAATGGTCGAGTGGCCCTATGTGGGTGCAGACCAAGCAGCCTCGAAATATTCTCCATTGACCGACATCAATACGACAAACGTAAACCAACTCGAGATAGCGTGGACGTGGGAACCGAACGAACTTCCGAACCGAGAGTTCCAGACACGTCCGGGTAGTTTTGAGGCCACCCCGCTAATGATTGATAACGTGATCTATATATCAACCATGTATACGCGGGTGGTTGCCCTCAACGCAAACACGGGTCAAGAGTTGTGGGCGTTTGACCCCGAAGCCTATCGAACAGGACCACGTGGAGCGGGTCCGGGTGGGTTTAAGCATCGCGGTGTCGCCGTGTGGGGGCAGGGTGATGAGATGCGTGTTTTTATTAATAGTCGTGACAGTTTGTACTCGGTTGATGCCGCAACTGGATTTCTTATTGAATCGTTTGGTCAAGATGGCCGCGTGATTTTGACTGAAGGTTTTCCGAATGATGTCACGCGTGATGAATTTGATCAGACGTCACCACCCGTGGTGTTTGAAGATCTTGTGATTGTCGGAAGTCGCGTGCCAGACCGTGTACAGCATCGATTTGATACGCCTGGGTCGGTGCAAGCGTTCGATGCTAATACGGGTGAACGCCGCTGGGTGTTCTACACAGTTCCGCAATCGAACGATGCGTTTGGCGCTGACACCTGGCAGGATGGGTCATGGAGATTTACCGGGCATGCGAATGTTTGGGGCTTGATGTCGCTGGATGCTGAACGTGGACTGTTGTATTTGCCAACTAGTACGCCAAGCAGTGATTTCTGGGGTGGACGTCGACTGGGAGCTAATTTATTTGCGGAGTCGCTTGTGTGTCTCAACGCTCGCACTGGAGAGCGGGAGTGGCATTTCCAGACAGTGCATCATGGGTTGTGGGACTATGACCTCACGTCGGCGCCGAATCTGGTCAGCCTGAATGTCGATGGTCGCAGCATCGATGCAGTCGCAGAGGTATCTAAACAGGGGTTCGCGTATGTTTTTGACCGGGTGACCGGCGAACCGGTATGGCCAATCGAAGAGCGGCCCGTGGATACCGACACGGATGTACCAGGAGAAGTTCCGTATCCGACGCAGCCATTTCCAACGAAACCACCACCATTTGCTGGGCAAGGTGTGACGCTCGATGACGCCAATGATTTGACGCCGGAGGTTCACCGCCTTGCGATCGCTGAACTCGAAACCTATCGTCTTGGTCCGTTATTCACTCCCCCGAGCACTCGAGGGACGTTGCAGCGGCCGAGAGTTGATGGTGGAGCGAATTGGGGTGGCGCGGCGTTTGATCCGTCTACCGGATTACTTTATGTGCGAACATCTGAAGGAACATCGCCCAACCAGGTGTGCAAGACAGACCCGGATGTGCCCGATGTTGATGTTGAGTACACAAATAACTGTCCGCGTGGTGGGTCTGGTGGATTTGCGTTGTTTGGCTGGTCTGCACCGGCCGAACGTAGCCAACTGGGTCCTATCCCACTCATCAAACCACCGTATGCCAGACTTGTCGCCATTGATCTCAATCATGGTGAGATCGCGTGGCGCGTCCCCTTTGGTGAAGGTAGCCGACTGATACGGAATCATCCCTTGTTGCGCGATGCGGAACTTCCTGACCGTCTTGGCACGCCTGGCGCGAACGGTCCGATGGTGACAGCCGGTGGAGTAGTGTTTCTTGGAGGGGGGGACCCGTATCTCTATGCGTTCGATGCCGCCACTGGTCGTGAGATATCCCGAGTGGCAACCGAATTTCGGACGAGTGGTAACCCAATGACCTACCGGTCACGCGAAGGGCGGCAGCATGTGGTTATTGCGACGGGGGCCGGCCCGGATGCGAGACTTGTTGCATTTGCGCTTCCAGAGGAGTGAGGGTGGTGTTTCGTCTATTTATTGCAGTCTTTGCTGGCGTGTTAGCCGTTGTAGGAACGACTGAGGCACAAGAGCACCCAGGAGTTGAGTCCTATCAACAGGTGTGCCAACTTTGTCATGGTGAGCGCGGGCGCGGGGATATTGCGCCGGGGTTAGTACCGCTCGGGTTTGATGCGGAGTATGTGTTGGCTGTCGTGCGAGAGGGATACGGCCAGATGCCTCCAATTTCTCAGCGCGAATTGAGTGATGACAATGTTCGAGAAGTTGTTGGCTATCTTGAGTCACTGTCATCTTCTGGATCGGTAGCGGTTCAGACAGGCTATGACGGACCACGAACCCCTAAAGGTCAACCGGACCTAAACGGTATCTGGCAGGTATTGAACACAGCAGCATGGGATATTCGTGCACACAATGCACAGGATGGTGTGCCGGCCGGTCTTGGTGTGATTGAGGACAACGTTATCCCTTACCAGGCATGGGCCTCAGCCCAGCAGCAAGAGAATTATGCGAATCGATTAACCGCGGACCCTGTTCGTCAATGTTTTCTGCCTGGAGTACCTCGGATTACGTACATGCCGTTTCCCTTCCGTATTTTTCAGACGGCTGACCATGTGGTACTAACCTACGAATTCGCGCACGCAGTCAGAATTATCTATACCGATGGTAGTGAGCATCCTTTACCAAATGATTTTTGGATGGGAGATTCCCGAGGACATTGGGAAGGCGATACGCTGGTCGTTGACACGACGCATTTTAACGGCGAGACATGGTTCGATGCAGCGGGTAATTTCCATAGCAACGAGTTGCATGTTGTCGAGCGCTACACGCCGATCAGTTCGTACCATGTTGATTATGAGGTCACGATTGAAGACCCAGAAGTCTTCACACGGCCGTGGACGATGCGTATGCCCCTGTATCGACGGGTAAAAGAGGGACTACAGCTACTTGATTATGACTGTGTGGATTTTATTTTAGAGTCAGCGAATCGCTCGGATGGAGGTGCCCAGTGAAAGACAATGGTCTGAGTAGGCTTGCGACAGCGAGTGTCATGCTCTTAACGTGTCCGCTTTTAGTCTTTGCTCAGGAGCCCACAGTAGAGTTTGACCCACCACGTACCGAGTGGGGCGCCCCGGATTTTCGAGGTCATTACCTTCCGGGCCAGTATCAGCCTTTAGAAATTGCCGCGGATGAAAATTGGCAGCCGCCGACAGGGGGTTCTCAAGGAAACAACGCTGCTTTTTCAAGATTTTTTGAACCGGACCCGGATGCACCCGCGAGGCCTGACCGACTTACAGCGCCCATGATTGTTGATCCGCCGGATGGCAAAGTACCGTTTCAGCCATGGGCAGCCGAACAGCGGAACGAGATTATGGCTCGACAAGACGAATTAGAACATCTCGATCCGCGCGTGAAATGCTTGCCGTCGGCACTGCCCCGCGCGCATTTACCTGTTGGCTACAACACCTATCAAATTCTTCAATTACCTGGATACGTAGTGATGCTCTACGAATGGAATCATTTGTATCGCTACATCCCACTGGATGGTAGTCCGCATGTCAGCCCAGACATTCGGCTTGGGATGGGCGATTCCCGTGGTCACTGGGAGGGCAATACGCTGGTTGTTGATGTCACCAATTTCACTGACAACACGTGGCCAGTTGGTCACGGCGCACCGCCAGAAGGTGCGCCGGGTCGAGCGTTAACAACAGGGCATGGTGTGTTTCACAGCAGGGACTTGCATGTTGTTGAGAGGTTCACCTTCGTTAATGCCAACACCATAAGTTACCGTGCGACGATGGAGGACCCAAACGTTTTTACACAGCCATGGACAATTGAATTTAATGCGCTTCAGCGCGCACCAGGTGACCACATGCTGTTTGAATACGCGTGTCACGAAGGAAATGGGCGGGGTATTTCACTCATGACGGGTGCGGACCTTGAAGCCATCCGATTAGGTGTGAGGTAAATTGTCATGTTTGCCAAGCTTATTTTCTTCGGTGTTGGGCTCGCGCTGCTTGTTGGGGTGCCTCGTGTGTCAGCGCACCATGCTTTTTCAGCCGAATTTGATGCTGATCGACCGTTAGAGCTTCACGGCACGGTATCGAAAACGGAATGGATTAATCCGCATTCGTGGATCCATGTTGATGTCGAAGGCGAAGACGGCCAGGTGGTGACGTGGGCTATCGAGTGTGGGGCGCCGAATTCATTAATGCGCCGTGGGCTTAATAAAAACTCCGTGCCAGTTGGAACGGAATTAGTGATCGATGGTTTCCGTGCGAAGGATGGGTCCAATACAGCTAATGCTCGTGACATCACCCTTCCTGATGGGTCCACATTTTTTGTCGGGTCATCAGGGACAGGTGCCCCCTACGAACAGCGGTAACAGACTTTTACCGTCTTGTGGTGTACGAAGCCTCGGAGCTGTTTGGCGAGGGTGTTCACTCGACATGGACAATGACTCGTGTAGTCGATTCGAATATTGAGTCACTGGCTCGAAGTTCCAACTCGTAGGTGCCAGGTGTGTCAAACGTTGCGAGTGTACGAGGTTCGTCCTGTGCGCTAAACGAGACATTTCCTGGTCCATTCACGGTACGCCACTCTGAAACCAGAACACTATTTCTAGGTAACCCTTCATCGCGAGCACTACCGAATAACCTGAGCTCGTCACCAACATTTACCGCAAGTTCGGGTGGTTCACCGTCCGGGCCGTTTCGAAGTCCAAGAATGCGGACAAGTGGGGATCGGTTCAGACACACGCCACGCGGTGCATTTGCAACATCTACGTCACGTAAGACGGATTGTTGGGTTCGGTCATCGAATTCCCAGTTGTACTGGAGCATGTCTTCACTGGTTGACGTTGTTGTGCCGGCATGTGTCAGCGTCCAGCGCAACCCTCCCTGAAAGTCAGCGTCGAGCACCATGACACACTGGAAGCGATGATGGCCGGGGCTGAAGGTAGTGGGTTGTAAACGGTCTGGTGGTTCGGAACCAAAGGCGTTCTCGTTTCCAAGAGACACCTGAACGGTGTCGTGGTTGTGACTGAAATAAGCGTAAGAAATAACGTATGTGCCATCTTCACTCACGAAAAATCCGTCGTACACGGGATACACAGGTTGGTTCAATTGTGCGTGGGCTGAACCTATGAGCCAAAGCCACACGACTGCAACGGGTAAAATCCAAGAGAATCGTAGTACGCGCATGGTTATCGGGTGCTAGACTGACGGGTACGGCGGCAGATTTCAAGCGGGGAGGTTGAGCAATGCGTCAAATCTGGAATCTCACAGTGATACCTTCGGTACTTTTTGTGGCGGTCTCTGCTGCCTCGCCAGTTGCGGCGCAGGACACCGGTCACGACGTGACTTTCACGAAGGACGTGGTGCCGATTCTCCAGCGGTCTTGTCAGCAATGCCACCGACCAGGCACGGGTGCCCCGATGTCCTTGTTGACCTTTGAGGAAGTACGACCTTGGGCGCGTGCCATTAAAGATCGAGTTGTGACGCGTCAAATGCCGCCATGGCATATCGACCGGACGATTGGTGAATATTCGGCAGACCCCTCCTTGAATGATGTAGAGATCGAGACGATTGCTACGTGGGTGGACAGCGGGGCCCCGCGTGGAAATCTTGCTGATGCACCACCGCCACTTGACTTGGCGAATCTTAACGAATGGACCCACGGTGAACCGGACCTGGTAGTTCAGATGAAAGAAGGGTTCAAGATTCCAGCGGAAGGCGCCGACTTTTATCCATCCGAGATCGTTGATCCTGGTTTAACAGAAGATCGTTACGTCAAGTGGGTGCAGATCATTCCAGAGGCCTACTGTTGCGTGCATCATTCGCATGTCTATGTCAGCGTGCCAGAGACAACTGAGGACCTGGAAGAATTTAGGCTTGGCATGGGGTCGAACACCGAGGAAATTGATCTGATCGAATACGCGATGGGAAGTACTGGGCAGTTCTATCCAGATGGTACCGGTCGGAAGCTACCTGCTGGTGGACTGTTCCGTTTTGCGCCGCATTACCATCCTTGGGGTGTGGAAACGATTGACCGGCAAAAGGTCGGGATCAAGTTTTATCCCAAAGGTGTGGTTCCGGAGTTGATCGTCACCGCTCATCGGATTCGGACAGGCTTGGGTCATGACTGGAAACTGAATCGTGAAGCCGTGGAGGATCGGTTATTGCGTGCCGGTTTTGAGCTTGACCTCCATGCGGACCGGATGCCTCCGGGTGCGATCATTGACGACAATACATTGAACGGTGTTGCATTGATGAGCATACCGCCACACAGCGTTATTCGTCATGAGCGATTCTGGCCGCTTCCGCAAGCTGCGTTGGTGCTGAGTTTTCAACCCCATATGCATTTTCGTGGGAAGCGGATGTTACTGGAGGCGATCCATGTGGACGGTCGTCGAGAAGTTTTGACCGATGTGACGAATTACGAGCAAACGTGGCAGATCGTCTATCCGTATAAAGAAGCGCATCTTTTTCCAAAAGGCACGATTCTTCATACCGTCTCGTGGCATGACAATACTGCGAACAATAAACACAACCCCGATCCATCTGCCTGGGTGGGTTGGGGCGGCCGGACGATGGATGAAATGGGACATGGCTGGACAGATATAGCCTTTATGACCGACGCGCAGTACGAAGCACGTGTTGCCGAACGGGCATCGAAGAAAATGCTTCAAGCGAACAACAACAACTAGTTCTAAGTATTGCTGATGCGACGACTGGCCACAGGAGTAGCGCTCGCGCTGGTCGGTATGGTCTTGCCGTGTGAGGCCGCGGCTCAACTCTTATCCACCACTTTTACAGTGGCTCAGGCAGAAGCTGGGCAAGATATTTACGAACGCAGGTGTGCGACTTGCCACCT
>DTWD01000253.1 GCA_012963185.1 Acidobacteriota bacterium | reverse complement strand
TCCAGAAATGTTCCGGAACAACTCTGGCTTTATAAAAAATAAAAAACATAAAAATTGCGCCGACAAAATGAAACGCCGAACCAGTCCAGAAATTGTGACCGGCGATAATCGTCCAGCCTAGAAGTGCCGTGGCCAGTCCTAGCGGCAGTAGGTAGTAGTTTGTAAATGTTCTAAGTCCGTCAGCGTCATGGACAGCAAGTGTTCCTCCTGCTGTTCGAAAAAACAGGGCATAACATGCAAAGATCCAGATTAAAGCTATGAAGATGCGAGGACCCCACCTTTGAGCTATTGCCGCATACTTTGGTTGCCGTAGGGCGATGACGACCAATAACATCGCCAGTGCACC
The DNA here is from genome assembly GCA_012963185.1 of Acidobacteriota bacterium. The sequence continues at coordinate 2,763 of DTWD01000253.1, read as the reverse complement.
ACTGACGATAATTGGTAAGTGAGTTAGCTGGAGATCATTGATGAACATGATTGGACGGGCGGCGTAAGGTTCAAGGATCTCAACATAATAGCCACCGGCGATTACCGTGATTAGCGCAAGAGGCAGAAGAAAGTCGAAGCGAATTCGGTGTCCGCTAGCGCGGCCAAGGAGCGCGGCTAGCCCCGTCCCTGCAACGGCCAAAACTGCTGTGATGTGAGCGAATAAACTCAGTCCAATAGTAACGGCCGCGGTAGTCGCAAATAATCGACTTTGGCTCGAATGTGCTCGTGCGTATGCTAAGAGGCCAGTAAAGATTAGAGCCTGCATGATGATTTCAGCGTTGGGGTAGCGTGCGTACCATACTTGTGCGACGTGAAGGGTTAAGAGACCTGCGCCAGCAAAAGCAGCAGTACGGCCGAGTAGTTGGGCTCCAACGAAATATATGGCCAGAACTCCAAAGATAGCCCAAAGGCCAAGTACATAACGAACGCCGGTGAGACCATAAACGTCATAGGCGATTGCGATCCAAACTGGGTACAAGTGTGGAAATTGCCCAACAACTGTTCCAACGGATGGGTCCAGAATAAAGAACCCCATGAATCGAACACTGTCGTATCCGCGTTCGCGCGGGTTTGTCCTTGGTGGAAAAAATAAATGTCTGTACTCGCGGGGGACAGTGCGCACCACCGAGTCTTCAATGATGAGCGAATCCCGCTGGCTAATTTGAACACCCGCGTTGACGTACACACCTGGGTCTCGGCCGCCAATGATGTATTCCGCCGGCGGAACGTAAAAAAAGGTGCCCAGCGCGAGCCCTATAAGAAGTAATGGCGCAAGTACCGTTCGCGTTGGCTGTGTTGCTTCCTGGAGTTTTAAGTGGCCTTGTGATGCAAGAGTGAGTGCGAGCGTGATGGTACCGTTGATAAAGGCGAGATAGTCGATGTCGTACGTGCCAAACGCCGCAAGAATAAGTGCGGTCACTGATGAAAAAGTAAGACTAATTGCAACGGACCAGAATAAACGTTCTTCAGTGGAGAGCACTGCTGATGCCTGTCTGAAGCTAGACGAGCATCGAAGCAGAATGGTGCCTGGCAGGAACGCCAGTAGGAGTACAAGCAGCACGGTGTATCCCATGTCAACTCACCGTAGCATGAGCCTCGTTGCCGCAACAACGTAACGGGCCGTGTTCTTCCAGTCGACGCTAGGAAGGGACCATTTTCTGGACCGCTTTTTCGTAGACGGATTCAAACCGTTCGGCTAGATGAGTCCAACTGTTATGTGTCCGCACGTATTCACGTGCTGTCCGGCCGATAGTTACGCGGAGAGACCGGTCCGTGCGTAGCGTCTCGATGGCCTCGGCCAGCGCGTTCGCGTCCTGTTCGGGCACGACTAATGCTGTTTCATGATCGATAGCGACGGACCCGATTCCGCCGGCAGTTGTGGTTATCACGGGCGTTGCCGAAGCAAGAGCTTCGAGTACGACGTTCGGAAGCCCATCCACATTGCCTGCTGAATCTCGCACAGACGGAACGGCTACGATATCTGCTACGGCCAGCCAATCGGCCACCTCCTGTTGGGTGATAGCACCGAGCCAAATAATGCGGTCAGCAATGTTCCGTTGATCTGCCCGTTCACGCAGTTCTCGTCCGAGATCTCCGTCACCTGCAACGACCAGTCGAATGGTTGGCTGCTGTTTCGCAAGCGAAGCGACGGCATCAATTAGATATTCGAACCCTTTCTTACGAACAAGGCGTCCGACACAGAGCACGATACAGTGGTCGGTCGTGAGTGAATGCGTTGAACGAAGTTGCAGGCGCGCGTCAGAGTTTGGTTGAAATCGATCGATATCAACACCATAGGGAATTACTTCACTCTGCAGGTTACTTGCTCCTAATCGAAGTGCCCGTGACCGGAGATCTTCACTGCATGCCGTCACCCACTGGGTTCTAGCAAACGTTCGTCGTGCTGCCACGGACGCAAAGGAATACTTTTCCGCTACATACACGTCTGAGCCATGTAGGCTGACAACGAGGGGGAGACTGCGTGACGCAAGTGATGCGATAAAACCATTGGGAATGACCCAGTGTGCATGAACCATCGTGGCGCGGTGCGTCTGTATCACGCGACGGGTTTCTTTGAGACCGGCATACAACGCGAAAGGCGTAACCGCATAGGCGCTTAGTCGCATGGATGTATCCGCTTTGAGCGCACTTGCGTAGCCAAAGACGTTTAGGGCGTCAGAGGGAGCGTACTGATAAAAATGAAAGTGAACGTTGCCTTCCCGTGCAGGTCTCTGTATGTCCGGATGCCACGGGGCTACCACGTGCACACGATGTCCGCGATTCGCCACGCCGTGGGCAATGGGCTCGAGAAAGGTGCCAGTCAAGTCACCGGGAAACCGCGGGTAGGATGTCGTTACCATCACGACGGTGTGTTGTGTCGTCATGCTCTAACCGAAGCACTCCTAAGAATTAGCGGTTTATAAGGTCGAGCTGGTTGGCCGGTGGTCATAGTAATTTGTCCTGGTTGAGACTCGTACAGTGACTATTCGTTCGAGGCGATTCTAGACCACTCCAAAATAGATTAAGGATTTCTGAGCCAACTGAGTAAATCGAGCCGTGCACACTGGATAATCGGTTGGGGGTTGATAAATTAGTCGTGAGGCCGTGGTGCGGCGCGGATGGTAGCGATTTGGTCTGAGACAAGACCGATTAGAAAAACCAGAACGCCCAAGACCGTTAAGAGAACAGATGTGTTTGTGAC
>DTWD01000252.1 GCA_012963185.1 Acidobacteriota bacterium | reverse complement strand
CGAGGTCATTGATCTGATGGGTGGGAAAGTCGCTGCCCGGGTAGCTGCCGCGAAAGCCAAGTTCCCAACCGTGCCTGGCACCGAAGAGGCTGTTTCTGAGGATGCTAGCGAGTCTGAGCTTCGGTCTGTTGGGGATGCTGTCGGCTATCCACTTTTCGTAAAAGCTGTGGCAGGCGGTGGTGGCAAAGGGATGAGACTTGTGCGTACCGCTGATTTGTTGTTGCGGTCAATTGAGTCTGCGCGGTCCGAAGCGACCTCTGCATTTGGCAACGGGGCTGTTTACCTCGAACGTTGTATTGAGCGAGGACGTCACATCGAGGTGCAGGTGTTGGCTGATAATCATGGCACGGTCGTTCCATTTGTTGAACGAGAGTGTTCGATTCAGCGGCGTCATCAAAAAGTCATTGAAGAGTCGCCATCTCCGGTGATTACGGAGAAGACACGCCGAGCCCTTGCCGAGGCAGCCATACGGTTAGCTACAAGTGTCGGCTATACCAATGCCGGAACGATTGAATGTTTGTATGACGAACGTTCTGAGGAGTTTTATTTCCTCGAAATGAATACGCGACTACAGGTCGAGCATCCGGTTACGGAGATGGTAACCGGAATAGATTTGGTCCGTTGGCAACTTCGGATTGCTCAAGGGGAACCGCTGACAATCGACCCCGAGCGAGCGCTCACACCCGATGGACACGCCATTGAGTGCCGTGTTTATGCAGAAGATCCTGCAGCCGGGTTTATGCCGAGCCCAGGATTACTTGAGACGTATCGGGAACCAGCAGGACCAGGCATTCGCGTTGATGCTGGCGTAGAGTCTGGATTCGAAGTGCCTATGTTTTACGACTCAATGGTGTCGAAGGTGATTTCGCATGCCGTTGACCGTCGCCATGCCATCGCGCGGATGATCCGTGCCCTTAACGAATACGAGATTAGTGGTGTGCCGACGACGGTTCCTTTGTTTCGATGGCTTTTAGAAGACACTGATTTCATAGCCGGCCGTTTCGACACGACCTATCTTGATCGTGTCTTGGAGAAGTGGGATGGAGCATCGGTTTCGTTATCGACTGACGATGGCGTAGTCGAGCAACTTGTAATTGTGGCGGCGGCCATTTCAATTGCAGTCAAGGGGCTTGGTTCGACAGCTGGCCAGTCGGGGGTAGACGATTCAAGTAAATGGCGTCGTGCGGCTCGGATGGAAGGTTTGCAGTAGGGACACTGATTAATGCGGATGGACATAGAAGTTAACGGTTCCACGCACGAAGTGATGATTGAGACTGTCACAGGGAGCCCAGATCACTTTGTCGTGTCCTGGGCTGGGATACGCTATGAGATAGATACATGTGTCGTTTCTCGTGATCGTTATGGGGTATTGCTCTCGCTACTCGAAGTAGCTGGGGACGCCAGGAGTTTTCAGGCCCGTTGTAGTCCGGTGGATCGCAATGGAGCGATGACTGTTCGGGTGCATGGCGTCGGACACGACGTACTGGTTAATGGTAGTCGGTCAAGAGTAGCCACCGCTGACAGTAGTGAGAGTCACGGCGGGCGTTTGACCGCTCCCATGCCGGGTAAAGTCGTTCGTGTTTTGGTTGCACCAGGAGATGAGGTTGATGCGCATCAGCCGCTTGTTGTTGTTGAAGCCATGAAGATGGAGAATGAATTGACAGCTGTGTGTGCAGGCACTGTGACCGACGTGGCGGTCGCCGAAGGGGATTTGGTGAAGTCAGGACGGTTACTTGTAGTGATTGAGTAGAGGGCAGCGATTGATGGTAGATGAGCGGTCGGCGGACGACCATCGTGATCGCGAGGCACCTGATGTCGAGGTAGACAATAACGGTGCAGTTGAATTGTCTTCAGAGACTGCTCCGCCCCGGCCGTGGTGGTCTCTGGCCGGTACGTACGTTTGGAAATACGGTCGCTATTCCACCATGCTGGCTGTCGCGTTGGTGGCAGCTGGTTTGGTTTCCGTAGTGACTATTGACCTCGGGCCATCTTTGCGGTCCCAAGCGGAAGATGGGCTCACCCAACAAATTGATCGACCGGTCAGTATCGGCCGGATCGGTGCCTATGTTTTCCCGGGGAGATTTTTAGTTGAGGACATCGTAATTGGTGGACAAAATTCAGGAGATCGACCATTTTTCGTTGCCGACCGGATTGTGGTGACAACGGACTGGCTCCCGCTACTTAATGGTGAGGTCTTCCTCGACACCGTTGATATTCAAGGTTGGCGGATGCTGGTTGAGCGTTTCGAAGATGGCGGCCAGACTTTCCCCAGGTTCGTCAACCGCCGTGACGAAAACAGTCAAGATGCGGTTGAAGATGAAGCCGAGATTTCTCGACCGGCGGAAGACGATCGCCGAACAAGCTTCGTGACTACCGTGCAGTACCTACGTGCACACGAAGGCGAGTTTGTCTACGAGGACCATGGGGCACCTTGGAGTATTGTCGCGCGCAATATTGATCTAACGATGACTAAGGGCGCTGGGTATGGCGGGCATGCGTCCTTCGATGGTGGGACAGTCCAGATTCAGGACTTCGAGCCCATGACTGCAACGTGGGAATCAATGTACGCGTTAGACGGGGGCCTTGCCAGTTTTACGCAGATGCGCCTGGAGATGGATGGTGTTGTGGCGGCGCTTGACGGCACAGCAGATCTGTTGAACTGGCCGGATGCGCAAATTGCTATCAGAGAGTCCTTAATCGATGTTCCGACGATGAAAGAGGTTTTCTTCGCCCAGGATAATTTCACGACGACAGGTGACGCAGAATTTATCGGCGCATGGCATCTGTTTGATGGTGGCCACGAATTGACCGGGTCTTTTACTAGTGAGCATTGGACTTTTCAAGGGTTTGATTTTCCGATGCTTGGCGGTGACTTGGTTTGGACGCGTGATCTCTTTGAAATTACACGAGCCACATCAGGATTTTATGGTGGCGGCCTTGAGTTTACGTACGCGATGAAGCCGCTTGGGAGCGACGAACAGTCAATCGCGACGTTTGCACCTCGTGTTAGTGGCGCAGAATTGCTTCCACTGTTTGATGCCATTGGTATTTCTGGCATTCGACCGCTCGGGACTGTCGGTGGCGAGGTACTTCTCGAATGGCCAACTAATAATTTTGATGATCGGCGGGGCCACGCGTCGTTGAATTTTGTACCGGCGAACGAAGTGCCACTCCAGTCACGCGCGGTCCGTCCCGTGGGACGTCGGATCGGTTGGTCTTATGCGGAACGTTCGTTTGCTCCCGATGGTGAGCCGTGGCATTTTCCGCTCGGGGGAGAGCTCGATTTACGTTTCGGCCCTGAAAGAATTGACGTTTTCTCGAGCTGGATCGCCACGCCTCTCACCGCGGTTACGTTTGATGGATGGACAAAATGGGGGGATGAATCACGTATTCCTTTTAATGTGATGAGTGCCGATTGGCAGGAAAGCGATCGCCTGATGGTTGCGTTTATGACCGCATTTAATCGTGCGACGGGGGAACTCGACGTTGCGGGCTATGGGTCTCTGTCTGGCGTTATGTCTGGTGAATTTTTAAGCCCTCGTATCGACGCTACGTTCGATGGTGATGATGTTTATGCTTGGAATGTTGATTGGGGACATGGCGCTGGCGAACTTATTGTTGAGGATGGTTTTCTCGATGTTACGAACGGGTTGTTTCGGGACGGTAGTTCACTTCTTCATGTGAACGGCCGATTTGCGCTTGGACCGCCACTAGAGGGCGAGGAAGAGATTAATGCGAGCTTCGAAATAGACGGTATCCCGGCGCAATATCTGCGCGATGCTTTCAGTCTGGAGGGCTATCCAATTGATGGCCCCTTGTATGGCGATATTCGATTATATGGAGCTTATCGAAGGCCTTTTGGTTTTGGTCGTTTACGGATTGGCGAAGGTACGGCCTACGGGGAGACCTTTGAGCAGGCTGATGCCGGTCTCAGGTTTGAAGGCGACGGCGTGTGGCTCGACGGCTTGACGGTAGCCAAGGGGCTTGGTGAGGTCACTGGTGCGATGTATGTGCGCTGGAATGGCACGTATTCCGTTAATGCGGATGCAAGAAATCTTGATCTCATGACGTCGCGTGTCTTCGACCGATCTGGCGCCGAGGTCGGTGGATTATTAGACTTTTCAATCTCTGGGGTTGGCGCCTTCGACGACCCGAGTTACGAGATTCGTGGGACGATGACTGACCTATCTATTGAAGGGGCCGTAGTCGGGCAGGTCACCGGTCGGTTAGATGTAGGTGGCATGGTCATGGCTGTCGACCTTGAAGCGGCCTCTCCAACCCTAGCTGTGTCTGGGTCAGGTCGAATCGGATTAACAGAGAGTGCCGAGTCAGAGCTACGGTTTCGTGTAACGAATACGACACTCGATCCTTTTGTGAGAACTTTTCAACCGGACCTACCGGAAGAAACCACGGTGACTGCAAGTGGGACAATTCTAGTTGAAGGCCCGTTGTCTGATACCGACCAAATGCGTGTCGATGCAACGGTCGAGCAACTCGAATTAACGTTATTTGATTACGGCATTACGAATGAAGGCGTTGTGCGCTTGCTGGTCGATCGTAATGTGATCCGAGTTTCCGATATGCATTTACAAGGAGAAGGGACGGCGCTTGACTTGACCGGCGATATCTCTTTGTCTGACAAGCGACTCGCGCTGAGTGCGAGCGGAGACGCCAGTCTTGGCATTCTGCAGGGGTTTTTTCCGGAAGTCCGTGGAAGTGGGACCATGCAGTTGATGGCCGAAGTGCAGGGTTCTTTTGACGAACCGATCCTTACGGGCGAGGCGAGAATCTCGAATGGGCGTCTCCGACATTTTTCTCTTCCTCATTCACTGG
>DTWD01000251.1 GCA_012963185.1 Acidobacteriota bacterium | reverse complement strand
GTGATCGATGACAAGGGCAATGATTTTTACGCGCCTTTGATGCAGGCAAGACCTGCGACATTGATTCGGTAGTTGCGTTTGTTCCATGCTGGTAGGTCATTTCTCGAAAGGAGATATACGGATGCGTGCGATGAACAAAGTGAGTATTGCGGTAATTGCTGTTCTTTTGGCGGCCACAGTGACGGTAGTGATGGAGGCGCAGCAGCGTCGGCCAAGCACGCGTGGGTATACCGCGACACAACTCGGCGGAAGCTACGACTCTGAAGGTGCGTACGAGGGTGGGTCGTGGATCGATATTCATTATGGACGTCCTATCCTGCGCGGTCGGCAGGGGATCTTTGGCGAAGGCGCTGAATATGGACAACGACTTTACGCCGGTGCACCGCTGTGGCGTGTCGGGGCCGACGAAACCACGACATTTACGACAGAGGTCGACTTATTGATCGGGGGGCAACGCCTGGCGGCTGGTGAGTACACGATATTTGCTGACCTGGCGAATCCGACGGCGTGGGAATTGATTTTCACCACATGGGGTGTCAAAGAGGACTTCCGCGAAGAGAATCCGAATGCTTTGTGGGGCGCATATGGGTACACCGATGAAAAAGATGTCATGCGAACGACTATGTCGGTGCAAACCCTCGACTACTCCATGGACCAGTTGGCCATAGGCTTTACCGATATGGCACAACAGGGTGGCAACTTCTACGTGATTTGGGACAATCAGCTTGCCACGGCGCCGGTTGAATTGGCGAACTAAAACTTGAGAGTGAATGAGCGTTTCGGCAATAGAGTGTATGAAGGGAGATCGTGAATGCGAACAATAAAGAACGTTGGCGCCAGCCTCTTGGCGGTGGTACTTGCGGTAGGTGTGTTGGAGGCGCAGGACCGCCCTGCGAGCCCGCGTGGGCACACAGCAACCCAGATTGGTGGCAGCTATAACTCAGAAGGTCAGTACGAAGGAGGCCATTGGATTGATGTCTATTATGGTCGACCTGTTCTGCGTGGACGCCACGGTATTTTTGGCTCGGGTGCTGAATATGGCCAGGGGTTGTTGCTCGGCGCACCAATTTGGCGAGTGGGTGCTGACCAGACAACACGATTTATTACCGAAGCCGATTTATTGATCGGGGGGCAACGACTGGCGGCTGGCGAGTACACGATGTTTGCAGAACTGGGAAGTCCAAGTTCTTGGACGCTGATTTTTTCGACGTGGGGTGTAAAGGAGACTCCTCGAGAAGAGAATCCAAACGCGCTGTGGGGTGCGTACGGGTACACCGATGAAAAGGACGTGATGCGGACGACGATGACTGCGCAGGCACAGGAAGAGTTTTCAGTCGATAACCTGACGATCGTCTTCGGGGATATTAACGGTTCCTTCTCAATGAACGTGTATTGGGACAATCAGCATGCATCTGTGCCAGTCGAGGTAGCCAATTAGCGTGTTTGATTTGGTCGATGTTCACAGGGGCTAGTTGTTGCTAGCCCCTGTTTTTTGTACGGATTGTTGGTCAGTGATGAATAGTTGATTGTGACGGCTACCACGTATACCCATCGGCAAATTCTTGTCATCTTTTCCGGTTTGATGGCCGGTCTGTTTTTGGCAGCGCTTGACCAGACCATTGTTGCAACGGCCCTCCCGACAATTGTTGGTGAATTGGGTGGCCTTGATTACTACTCATGGGTGGTGACGGCATATCTGTTGAGTTCCACGGTGTGCACCCCGCTGTACGGCAAACTCAGTGACATTTATGGGCGGCGGTTAATCTTCCAGGTGGCGATTGGTATTTTCTTGCTCGGGTCACTCTTGGCCGGCATCGCTCCTGGGATGTTCGAACTGGTGTTGTTTCGGGGTGTGCAAGGACTCGGTGCCGGCGGTGTGATGGTGTGTACCTTTGCGGTGGTCGGTGACATTGTTTCCCCAAGACAGCGCGGACGCTATATCGGGTACCTTGCGGCGACCTGGGCATTTGCGAGCGTTATTGGACCACTCGCTGGCGGGTTCATTGTCGATACCACCACGTGGCGCTGGGTGTTTTTGATCAATCTTCCGGTTGGTCTTGTTGCGTTAGCGATTATCTCGAGCGTGTTGCGTCTGACGACGGTTCGGCGCAAGGCCCGGCTTGACATCATTGGCGCGGTGTTGCTGGTGGCTGGTGTGGGACTCTTACTGTTGTCACTCGTCTGGGGAGGGACAACGTATGCATGGCAGTCCCCGGTCATCATCGGCCTTATCGTGTCAGGGGCGTTCGTGACAGCGACCTTTCTCTGGTGGGAGGCACGCGTTCCGGAGCCGTTGTTGCCACTGCGGCTGTTTCGTAATGGCATCTATTCCGTCGCATCAGTGCTTGGGTTTTTGATTGGCTTTGCTCTGTTCGGTGGCGTTGTGTTTCTGCCGCTCTTTCTGCAGGTCGTCAATGGTGTGTCCGCAACCGATTCCGGCTTGTTGGTTCTTCCATTAACCGCAGGGATTGTTGTTGGTTCCGTCGGGGCGGGGAGGTTGACGACAAGTACCGGTCGGTATCGAAGGTATCCGATCATTGGCAGTGCGTTAGCTGTTGTTGGGATGTATTTCCTGAGTGGTATGACAGCGGAGACCGCACGCTTACTCAGCTCGTGCTACATGGTCGTGCTTGGGCTTGGCGTTGGCATGGT
>DTWD01000250.1 GCA_012963185.1 Acidobacteriota bacterium | reverse complement strand
GTTCACGGGTTGCTGACGCTGTCTTTGTACCCGTACCTCGGGCGACAACTCCTAAAGATTAATGCGATGTCACGCGTGATCAATTACGGTGCAAATCGAGTTCGTTTCCCGAGCGCCGTTGCCGTGGGAGCTCGTGTGCGTGCTCGGCAAACCGTGCAGTCTGTTGAGCGAATGACTGTGGATACTGTTCGGATGACCAGTGTCTTTGTGATCGAGAGTGAGGGACAGGTTAAACCAGCGTGCGTCGCGGAAACCGTCGCATTGATTTACGGGTAGCCTGAATTGGGGTGAGGCCTACCGTGCCGTAAGGTACGGGATGGTCTGAGGACCTTCCGGTAGGATACAGAGTCGAGCTTCGTCGCCCGCATGGTCGAGTTGTTGCAAGACAGTTGCCTCAACGTCATCGATCGGCATTAGATGTGCCGCACGTACATCGTCGTGTGAAAGACCATCTGATTTCAGAAATATTTGTGCGCGCTGCTGGATCTGGGCCTGTATTTGTACTTCCCACTGGTCGTGTCGGTTGTGGCCAGGCGTGCAGATCATTTCTAGTAGGTCTTCCGGTGTATCACGCTGATTCAGGATGTCTCCATACTCTCCGTGGGATGGCAAGCCATCCGAGCACTCAGCCGCGCAGATAATGGCCCCGCCTGGTTTTACGACTTGTGCTGCAGCAGAAACGCCTTTGATACTTTGATACAAGTTTTGATCAAGGGGATATCCACTATTCGTGGTTACGACGACATCAAACGGAGCATCGAAGGCCTGCATAGCAGTTTGTTTGACCCGTGCTGTCATGATGCGGTGGACTTCAAAAAGGTTGCCCGCCGCTAAACTCGTAATTTCTCGGTTGCGGTTGATCGCGACATCAACGCTGAAGTGAACACCGACATGCGCGGCAATACGACGAATCGCATCATGGATCGGATTACCTTCCGTGATGCCCCATCGTGCGTTTGCACTGCTAATCATCTCAGCGTCATGGAGTCGCATCGTCGTTTTGAACCCTGCCAGTCCAGGTGCGACGAGTTTTGGACCACCACTAAATCCGGCGAAAAAATGCGGTTCAACAAAACCCGTCGTGATACGAATATCTGCTTCGACCCAGTGACGATTCAGCCAGATAGGTACGTCGGGTTCGACTTTCCCAAGGTGGACAAGACTGGCTTCGTCGAATGCATTGTGATTGATAATCTGGCAGTGGTCGACGATCGATTCGCCGAGCATTTCAACCAATTCGTCACGCGTGCACTCGCGGTGTGTTCCCGTTGCAATCAAAATCGAGATTTGCTTTGCGGGAACGTGTGACAACTCTTCGAGCAACACTGGTAGCAGTGTCGAACTCGGCATGGGGCGTGTGATATCGCACACCGAGATGGCCACTGTTTGCTCGGACGAGACAAGGGTTCGTAGCGGTTGTGAGTCGGTCGGCTGTTTGAGGGCATCTCGGATGGCGGTGGCTTCGTCAGGTAAACCGTCAACGTACGAGGGTTCAATAATAGTTGTTCGCTCGTTAGGAACATTAACAGCGAGACGTCCTCGCCCGTATGCGAGTGAAACATTCACGTGGAAATCATACCGCGTCCGTGGTGAGGACGAGGGTTAAGTCGGCTGTCGACTGCGAAGCGCGGGAAGCAATTTGTTCGTCGGTGAGAGTACTTAAAGGGTGTTCTATGATCACCGGCTTTAGCCACGAGGCGCCGAACGCTTCGCGCTGAACGTCTGCTTCATGCTCGAAGGCGTCGGTGATCATGACAGCTGTGGGGATTCCACGCTTTTCCAGTTCAATCGCGTCGTGCAAACTGCACGACGTACACGACCCTCAATCGCCAATCGCTGTTATGACAACATCGACCTCTTTGGCGATTTGGTCAAATAGTGCACCATCCGCCGGACTCGAAAAACTCGTTTTTGAGTAGTGCTGCACACTAGTAAAAGAGTGAACCACTTCAAGTTGAGCCACCACGTGGCGTAAGAGTTTTGACGCGTTCCATTTTGAGTTGTTGAGGATGCCTATCCGCGTGGCCTCTAGTGACGCCGGTCGTCGCGTAGGCGTGACCGGGGCGACGGTAATCTGGCCGCGTGGGTCATACACAACATGCCCGGAAGGTAAGACAATTTTCGTCATAGTTCGCAGGTGCCGTCGATGCAGGTTCCACGAGCGAGTGTCCGGCCATCCAGTGCGCGAAGCACAGGGGCACTCATGTGTCCCCAGCCAGGTAAAAATGCCGAGAAGCGTCCGGCTTCGCCGCCGGCGACAAAGAGATGGATGTCATCAGGCGACGGCACAATCGGAATACGCGCGCCTCTTTCGCGTTTGTACCATTTCGGCAAGTTTCGATTATAGATCTGACCGTATCGACCGCCAAAGCTGATGTCATCGTATGTATTTGTGGTGTTCGACCACAGGTACCGTCTCACATCTTGTCGTGTCCAGTTTTGATCGGCAATTGTCGATGCGTGTTCTGGTCCAAGAATGACTGCGCACGCTCCGCTGCTCACTGCGTTATTGTGCGCAATGGTACTCATGGCGGATACAAGACTGTCGAGGATACCTTGAGGGTCATTTGCTACGTGGTTCGTGACACTGTGAGGTCCTTCTGCCGCAAGGCAGAAGACGCTGCTGTCTTCTTCGGTGTACCCCTGGTCGACGTGGTAGGGCGCCCACGGACTCGCCTCCTCGTTTTCGGCAATGCAGAATGTGTATTTACCAGGGTGCCCTAGGGTGCTTTTGTCCAGTTCTCCTGGCCACGCTCCACCAACGTTAAGCAACACAAGACGAATTGCTCGTCCGATCGTGGCATTTGCACGAACTCCGGAACCAAACACGTTTGTTCCACTGTTCAACCCGATGTCGTGTCGAATGGGACCATTGACGACGAGTAGAGGTGCAGCCATATGTGTTGTGGCTTGTACACCATTCAGGTTGAAGTGTGGACTCGTGAGTGCAAGAACGGCTGCGCGTACGACCTTGGCATACGCAGGAAGACAACCCGCCAATACGAGATTAATCGCGAGGACCTCACGCGTGAGCGAACCCCAGCGAGGAGGTATTCTGGCTTCGATATGATCAGGTTCGCCGCCGAGAGATTCAATCATTGCAGTGACGTGCTCTGGGGTCGGAGGTACTACTGGGAGTCCATCGGTCCATCCCTGCTCAAAATACCACTCGATAAGGTTGACGTTCTCGTTTGGCGGTGTCGCGGTCATATCGGTCCGTGTGGCTCAGGATGTTCTTTTGTGGATGTAGCTGATCCGCTGATTACTTTCGTACGACTTCGTGTCTAACGCAGGCTAGCATGACCATAACTAGCCAGTGATTGCGTCTACGATCGCGTTGAACGCGTTACGGGCTTTTTCCCTCATTTCCGCATCGGTGGCGTCTTGAATCGGGTGGGGCACATAGACGGCCTGCGTTGCAAGCGCGGGTAGTCCGAGTGCGGTGGACTGTCTTTCGGCTGCTGCCACGAATTCTGAGGAGGCTACCATGACGGTTGGAATCCCCCTTGTTTCGTAATCGACCAGGTCGTGCACACTGCACGACGTGCAGGATCCTCAATCAGCTAATGCCTGGATGACCGCGGTGCATCTTTCTGCAACTTCGTTTCGCAGGTCATCGGGCGCTGGTTTTGTGAAGGTCGGTTTTTTAAGACGGGCGATTTTGAGCGACGGATTCGTAGTGCGGAACAGGGTCTCCAGTTCATCGCAAAATACATCACCGCGCGGTTTGGAGATGTCGACGATACCGATTGTTCCCTTTAGATCTGGTGGACGAGTCGCGAGTTGTCGTCCCAGAGGTTCCTGTTCGTCAGTCGGATCGAGGAAGACCAG
>DTWD01000249.1 GCA_012963185.1 Acidobacteriota bacterium | reverse complement strand
TTCAGTAGCAGTCTCGGCTTGATACAGTCAGCCGACTATTTGAAGAGCTGAGTATAGTTTGATGGAACCTTTTTCTGCATACCTTGAGCGTTTGCGTCCAGCAGGCGGGAAGCGTTCTAGTAAGCGTGATCTGATTGTAAATGTCTTTCTGCGTCAGGAAGGGCATCTCAGTGCGGATGATTTGGTAGAACTCCTGCGCTGCGACGACCATAAGATTAGTCGAGCGACGGTTTATCGGACTCTGCAGTGGATGGTGGAAGCCGGAATCGCGCGTAAAGTTGATTTCGGTGAGGGACGGTTTCGATTTGAGCATTCCTATCGTCACCCGAGACATTTTCATCTCATATGCAAAACATGTAATCAGTCATCAGAATTTCTCTCGTCAGACATTGAAGTTCTTGTTGAAGAGGTTGCGACGGCTCGGGGCTTTTCGGCCAGGCAAAGCGTTTTACAGATATATGGCACATGTGAGGAGTGTCAGACTGGTCGTCAGCGACAACAAGGTAAATTTACTACCGAGTTATTGTTTGCTCGAGATGCGTTACGGATCGCGATCGCGACCGAAAGAAGTGGCATGGAATTTTATTCGCGCGCTGCACGGCTAACTAAGGATGCTCGCGGTCGGAGAGTATTTAAGAAGCTTGCCGAGGAAGAAAAAGAGCATTTCGCTACGCTTGAAGCCCGTTACAAAGAACTTTTAAAAGAAGACCCTGAGCTTGAATCTCGGCCAACGTTTCTTTTTTTTAAGGGAGCAGCGAATGGGCTCTTTGCGGACGGGGCGGAAGAGTTAAGCCGTGGTGTCGATGCTTCTGAGGCTCTTAAAATAGGGATTCGCTGTGAGCGGGGGTCCCATCGCTTTTTCAAGCGCTACGGTGAGCAATTTGAAGATTCTGAGGGCAAACGCATTTTCTTGGAGTTCGCGGATGAGGAGCGCGAACACCTAGAGCTGCTAATTCGAGAGTATCGGGCACTTAACACTCGGAAGGCTAGTCGGTCGATGCAAGGTTCGAAGCGTACGCGCCGAGCTAGTGCTTAGTTTCTATCATTCGTTAATTGTTTTCCGTATTACTTTCATGATTGACCTGCATCTGCATACCACTGCGTCTGACGGAGTGTTAAGTCCGTCCGCGTTAGTAGAGCGAGCATTCGATGTGGGTATAAGAATTCTAAGCGTGACAGATCACGATACGATGGCCGGAATCGACGAAGCTTCAGATGCAGCGCTTGCGCGTGGAATGAAGTTCTTGCCGGGAGTTGAAATTACCGCTGTGGATAATCGGAAAGACATCCATATGTTGGCTTATTTTCTAGAAAATGAAGAGGAGAGGTTGGCGCCTTTCCTCGCTAGGCAAAGATCTGATCGGGTTCGACGCGCGCGTGAAATGTCAAAAAAGTTATCAGAAGCAGGGCTGTCGATAAATATTGACGAGAAGATTTTGAGGTGTGAATCTACGGGGGGGGCTGTTGGTCGTCCTGACGTAGCCAATGCGCTCCTTGCGGCCGGCCATGTAGCTTCAGTTCAGGAAGCATTTGATCGATTTTTGGGTGATGGCTGTCCTGCCTATGTGCCACGAAAAGGGATGTCTCCGGTTCAAGTCGTGCGCGTGGTCACACAAGTTGGCGGTGTAACGGCTTTGGCTCATCCAGGACTTTTGAAGAAAGATTCTCTTATTCCGAATCTTGCTAGAAAGGGACTAGACGCTATTGAGGTCTACCATAGCGACCACGCTTCATCTGATGAGGCGCGTTACCTACGTTTATCCGAAGAGCATGGCTTGGCTGTAAGTGGAGGATCGGATTTTCATGGTGCCCATCATCGCCGAGCTAAATGCTTTGGCAAGATCGGTCTTCCACGTCAACGCTTTTTGGTTCTTATTGATCGTTTGAAGCAGGCTCACAAAAAAGTGCACGGCGTAGTTCCATTGGGATTTGGATTATGACGGCGGCACTGATAACCGTAACGCTGCTCGGGATCGGAGGACTTGGCTACAGTGCCATTATTGGTTTCATGGCGAATGCGCCGAATGATATTGGTCAACATGCAACAGTCGCTATTTTTTTTACCTTAATTACTTTGCTTGCGTATTCGATGACGATGTTTTATTTGATTGGAAAAGGTAAAGCTATTCGAGAAGCTTTAGCAGATGCCGGCTTGCCTAGCGATTTATACAAAACAATGGCGACCGCAAGAGCACCTATTTTTGGAACCAGTAGTTTGGCAATGGGATTGACGATGCTTACCGCCATTCTTGGTGGCGGAGTTGATGCGGAGGTCCTGCCTGTTGGTGTTCACTCTGTAACGTCGATCGCAATGCTGGGAGCAAATATCTTTGCGTTTCGCAGCCAGATATCGGCACTAATGATCGCAACTGAAATAGTGAAAGAAGTTAACCAGCAACTCATTGCTAGCGATGATGGCCCGTAGTAGGACTCAGATAGTACTGTTTGACATAGACGGCACACTTCTTCTTTCAGGTGGCGCTGGAAAGCGAGCTTTAAACCGTGCATTCAAAGAATCATTTGGTGTCGAAGACGGTTTTGACTCTATACCCGTAGCCGGTAGAACGGACGCACTGATTTTTAGGGATGCACTTGATCGGTCTGGGGTCGTAGCTACCGATTCATGCAGGATTGGGTTTTTTGTGCGTTACTACGAATATCTTGAACAAGAGATTATCTATCCCGGTCGCAATAAAGGTTTAATGCCCGGTGTTAGTTTGCTTTTGGAACGGTTGGCGCAACTCCCTGATGTTGTAACTGGCCTTCTAACTGGAAACTTTGCGCGCGCCGCCAAAATCAAACTGCAGCACTTTGGTATTTGGGACTACTTTGCACTTGGCGCGTATGGGGATGATGCTTCTTTGCGAGATGATTTGGTGCCGATCGCAGTTTCTCGAGCGAGAGCCAATAATGTTGTTATTGCGTCGAGTGCGGACACGATTGTTGTTGGGGATACACCACTGGATGTTCGTTGCGCTATTGCTGGAGGAGCACGTTCAGTTGCCGTGTGCACAGGATCGTACGGCGAATCTGAGCTTCGTGAGGCGGGCGCTGATTCGGTTCTTCCAGATCTTGCTGATTCTGAAAGGTTCCTAAAGCTCATTTTGGGATGATCGGGCGCACGGCGCCTCGTTGGCTAGTCGAATCAGACGAAATATTTAATTTGGAAAAGCTGGAGGTTGGCGGAAGCGCCTGGGAGTCGAACCCAGCCCCCCCGCGT
>DTWD01000248.1 GCA_012963185.1 Acidobacteriota bacterium | reverse complement strand
GCACTAGCGTCACGGAATACTACGGAATCAGGGAGCCGGATACCCTGTGGTAGTGAAAGATCTTCCGGGCTGGCATCGCGGGTTCGGTTAATGAGAGCTTCGAGTTCGGTGAGTCCGTTTTCTGGTTTTGAGAGTTCGACTCGGATGGCGTCTCTGGTTTCGCTGATTTCACGCTCAATATCAGCCATGGTCGGATTTAGCTCATAAGCGATCTGATACTCGGTAAGAGCGCTGTCCCACTCCCCATTTTGGGAGAAACGGCGGCCTTCGTTATAGTGAAGTTGGGCGGCTCTGAGTCTGGCGCGTTCGAGGGAAAGTTGCGCATCCCTGTCACGCGGATTTTCTTGAATAGCTCGGGTATAGGCGATGACTGCCGCATCGTAATTTCGTTCACGCTCAGCGACCTGCCCGGTACGTAGGGCATTGCTCGTGGCGCACGATGAGCCAGCAATGGAGAGTAAGAGGACGGCGATGGTTTGCCATCTCAAGACTTTCCTAAATAGCCAAGATACATGCATTACTGTGTCATCGTGTAAAGCTGTCATCGGTAATTACGTCGACATCCTGAGGGATGTCGAACTCAAAGACTGTATCGGACAAACCAGGGTTTTCCATCAGGTTAGAGAACGTGTAGGCGGAGACACCGCCTTGGAAATCTGTGGTCGCCATTACCTCGATGTCGAAAGTCTCAGGGTCAAGCGTGAGTATTAAAAACTCGTAATTTGCGTTATCTGCGATTGGCGTAAGTCGGAGTATCAGCGACCTGCTGTTTGAGTCGACGGGTTTTAAAGCCTCAGTGGTGAAATCACGATGAAGGTTACCGACGCCAGACAAAAACAACGCCGGGGTCGATGCCCCAGGACTGGTTGGTAATTGACTAATGATTACCTGTTGGTCTTCTGGAAAGTACGAGAAAATCGATGTGCCATTGCTGATAAAACTCTTCTCTTCTGGAATCGAATAGTCGAAGCGCCAGCGTCCAGGTTTCTTTACGTGGACGACGCCGCGTTCGGTATCGGTGGTCGATAACAGCCCCCCGGCGTAGGTGTGATGGAAGTCAGCTGAGAAATCATTAAGCCTGTCGTAGCGGCTTTGGAGTTTTGAAACGACAGTCTCGACGCTTAGCGACGTTGTCTGACCGTTTATAGTGGCTGACACACAGAGCACGGCGATAAATAAGGTGCATGGCTTTAGCATTGTAAATAGAGCGCGTCATGAGTGGCGCGAGAAGTAATTGATTTAGGGGTTGACGGGCGTCGGCTTTAGCCTTTTAGTGCACCAGCCACAGGCGGCTTTTGCTTGGGTGCTTCCTTGCCGTCGGTGGGTAGTTTCGCTGCCACCCACTCTTCAATTCCTCCTTGAAGCGCACTGGCCCGATATCCCTGTCGAATGAGTGCTGCCGCGACTTTCACACTCACGATTTCATCAGGGTCGGAGTCGTAAACGACGACATCTTTCTCTTTTGACAATGAGCTGGTTTCGAAATCTGGCGGTGAAAGCCGTAGAGCGCCTGGTAATGTCACGGTGCTGTGCTCGTACGGATACTTTAATCGTGCATCTAGAAGGACTGGAGTTATTGATTCATCGGCCTCGAGGAGTGTTTGGAGGTCTTCTTTAGTAATCCGTGGGATGGCCATATCGCTAATATTGTCTGAAGCGGCCGTAACTATGTCAAGAATATGAAGTTATAAAGATGTTAATTTAAGCTACAAGCACCAGGACCCCGTGTGTCCCCGCATGTCCCACATGGTCGGATGTCTGAAAGGTCACCACCTGCATAAGTTTTCTTTGAGACGGCAAAGACTGAGAGTGTCCGCTGGAGAGATCCGCTCTTGCATGCTGGGCAATCCGGTTTGGCTCCATTTCGTACGAGTGTTTCGAATGCATGACTACAGTCGTTGCAGAGATATTCGTATATCGGCATAGCGATCTTCTTTTACAGGCCGGTTAACTCGTCGACCTGTTTTCGCACGGCATCATAATCGTTCGAAAGTTCGATCGGTAGATTGGACAAAGTTGACGAAAGCTCCGGCAATGATCCTCGATGGTAGCCGAGTTTGAAATCTGTAAACTTAAGACCGTTCGCAGTCGAGATTACGACAGCTCTTTCTGAGCCTGAGATTTCTCCTGAATTACACAATTTGATTAGTACAGCCAATGCCACACCGGTATGAGGGCAGTTGTACATCCCTGTACGATCGGCTTTGGCGGCTGCGTCTGCCAGTTCCGTCTCTGTGGCCTGTTCAACGATACCGCGGTATCGCTTCAATGTTCGTATAGCTTTATCGATTGATACAGGATTGCCGATTTGGATAGCCGACGCCTGCGTCGGAGTTGCCGTGATCGGTTCGAAGTGCCAGTCGTTTTTATATGCTCGGTATAACGGGTTGGCTGCTGCCGCCTGCGCAACAACGATACGTGGCAGCTTTGAAATGACACCCAGCCGCTTCATCATGTCAAAACCTGCACCTAGTGCACTGACATTACCAAGATTGCCTCCCGGGATAACCACGACGTCTGGAACCGTCCAGTCGAACTGCTGCACGATTTCGATCCCGACGGTTTTCTGACCCTCGAGCCGGATGCTGTTCATTGAGTTTGCGAGATAGATACCTTCGTCCGTTGCGAGACGTTTAACAATTGCCATGCAACCGTCAAAATCTGTATCAAGGGAGAGAACCGTAGCGCCGTTGGAGAGCGGTTGTACGAGTTGAGCGGTTGACACTTTGCCACGAGGAAGAATGACGATGGCGGGTACGCCTCCCGCCGCAGCATAAGAGGCGAGCGAGGCCGAGGTGTCACCGGTCGATGCGCAGGCAACGGCGCGAATTGGTGCACCTTGCGTAATCATTTGGCGGACGACCGAAACGAGGACCGTCATTCCGAGGTCTTTAAATGAACCAGTGTGAGAATTCCCACACAGTTTGACCCACAGGTCTTCGATTCCTATTTCTTGCCCGAGTCTTTCAGCCCAAAAAAGGTTGGTTCCACCTTCGTCCATTGAGACGATGTTGTCGTCGTGAACAACAGGACACACCCATTCTTTCTTACCCCACACTGCAGAACCGTACGGCCACTTTGTTCGTTTGTATCGCTCATCAAATACCTTCATCCATGCGCCGGGAGAACGCTCCGTGAGAGCTTCAATGTCGTGGTGCACTTCAAGCAGGTCATTGCAGGTAGGGCAGTGATAGATCGGTGTTAGTAGCGAATGGTTACCCTCGCAACCAGCGATACAGCGGAGTACGGCACTAAATGTTTTCGTCTGCATAGTAGATGCAAATTAGAGTGTAGCGCTGTCGTGTGTACGACGCGCCACGATTTTGAGTGCGGTAATCTCGTACCGTAACCCCAGTAACGTAATGGTGGACCGCATGGGGTTCGAACCCACGACCTCAGCGTTGCGAACGCTGCGCTCTCCCAACTGAGCTAGCGGCCCATTTTCAATAGTTTACAAG
>DTWD01000247.1 GCA_012963185.1 Acidobacteriota bacterium | reverse complement strand
CAAGTCGGGTAAAGGCCTACCTGGAAGTCACACCAAATTCAGAGATGATGGGGGTCTTTTGGATGCGCGAGCCTCGAGTACTGTACGGTCGTCGCACGGAAGTCGTCCGAAACGGATCGAAAATTGGTGATATTGTGGAAGTATTGCCACTCGTCATACGGTAATAACTAATTTCAATGACCCTGGAGCATCAATACGATTGTGTCGTCGTCGGCGGCGGTCCAGCCGGCGCAACTGCAGCAACCATTCTCGCCCAGTACGGACGCCGGACAGCTGTCGTTGAACGGGAACAATTCCCGCGCTATCACGTCGGCGAGTCATTGATGCCATATACATGGTTCACTTTCAATAGATTGGGCGTCTTAGATTGGTTTGAAGAGGCAGCATGCCCCAAAAAATACAGCGTGCAATTCGTCTCCACAACGGGCGAGGTCTCACAACCGTTCTATTTCTTCGAAACAATTAAGCATGAGTGTTCGACAACATGGCAGGTAAGAAGAAATGACTTCGATCGCATGCTGCTCGATAATGCCCAAGCCAAGGGTGCATCAATACATCAGGGTGTCACTATTCGTGAACCAATTATGCATGGCACGAAAGTCGCCGGCGTTCGTGGCACCATGGCTGATGGTACACCTGCGATATTTCATGCCGACGCCGTTATTGACGCTTCAGGGCGGGACACATTTCTCGCGTCGAAACTCGGTTGGAAGAAACGTGACGCAGACCTCAATAAAATTGCCATCTTTAGCTATTACAAAGGGGCAACACGAGACTCGGGACTCGACGAAGGTGCCACAACGGTTGCGTATGTCCCTGAAAAAGGTTGGTTTTGGTACATTCCGCTCCCGGACGACACCGTCAGCGTAGGAATCGTCGCGGAATCAGACTATCTATACCGAGACACACGTGACCCCGAATCAATCTTCGAACGCGAAGTGAAAGATTGCGTATGGATCAACGACCATCTCAGCACCGGTTGTCGAATCGAACCAGTCCGAGTTACGGGAGAATTTTCTTATCGCGCCGACAAGATTGGTGGCAACGGTTTTTGTTTGGCCGGTGACGCCTTTTCGTTTCTCGACCCAGTCTTCTCAACTGGGGTGTTTATGGCACTTAAAAGTGGTGAAATGGCGGCAGATGCCGTGCACTGTGGTCTCACAGGTGGCGCGATCACGGAAGCGACCTTTGTAGAGTACCAGCGTGATATGCAGTGGGCTCTCGATCAGTTTCGAAAGCTCGTTCTGTCATTTTACAACCAAGACTTCAGCTTTAGAGACTTCATCAAGGCTCATCCCCATCTGCACCCTCAACTTGTCGACGCACTTGTTGGTAACGTTTTCACTGACCTCAAGCCATTATTTGAAGCGCTTCAAGAATTTTCTGCGCGTACATCTCACACCAAGACGATGGCAGGCGCCTAAACAAACAGCAACCACATTCTGTGCCTCCGGTCGTTACAATACGGTCGTGACAACAAGCGAATACCGCCTCACACGCCGGGTTCATTTCTACGAGACTGACAAAGCAGGAATCGTTCATTTTTCATGCTTTTATCGCTACATGGAAGAAGCTGAGCATGCACTATGGCGAACGGCAGGGCTCAGCATCGCGCCGCCGAATGCGTCGGTCGGTTTTCCGCGTGTGGCTGCAGATTTCCAGTTTCTCAAACCTTTACGTTTCGAAGACGAGTTCGAAGTGCATATCTGCATCGCAGAGATCAGTGAGAAGAGGATTCGTTATACCGCAACCGTCACGAAAGATGGGGACAGAATCGCGACGGGAAGTATGACGATTGCCTGTGTAACGAAGCGTCCTGGAGAACCGCTGAGATCAACGCCAATCCCAACTACCATCGCCGATCATTTTTCCGTTACCCGAACCAACAGCAACGAATGAAAACCGCTATGACCAAGTTTTCTGAAATTGAGTGCGCATCGCGAGAAACACTCATAGCACACCAAAGCAAGCACCTAACCACACTCATCCGTGGACTTTTCGGTCGTAATCCGTTCTACACCAAGAAACTAGCCCATGCGAACGTCAACGTTAAGCAGCTCAACTTTCCCAACGACCTTTCATCGCTCCCGTTCACGACCAAATCAGAATTAGTCGCTGACCAAACTGCGGCACCGCCATGGGGGACAGCGCTATCGGAACCGATTACCCATTACACCCGATACAACCAAACATCCTCCACAACCGGCACCCCACTACGATGGATCGATACTGCTGAAAGTTGGCAGTGGATGCTCGACTGCTGGAAAGCGGTATACCGAGCTGCTCGCGTGTCTGACGAAGATCGCATTTTCTTTCCCTTCTCATTCGGACCGTTCCTGGGCTTCTGGACTGGCTTCGATGCCGCAACCCAAATCGGTGCACATGCAATCCCGTCCGGTGGGATGACAAGTCACTCTCGACTCACACTAATCGATACCGTGCAGCCAACCGTTGTCTGCTGTACACCGACCTACGCGCTTCGCCTGCTTGATGTGGCTCAGGAAATAGGTCTTTCGCTCAGCAGTAATAGCGTTGGCGTAGTCATCGTCGCGGGTGAACCGGGCGGGAGTATTCCCGCAACACGAAAACGGATCGAAGACGGATGGGGAGCGCGTGTTATTGACCACTATGGTCTTACAGAGGTTGGACCGATCGGATTTGAATGCTGGCAATCGCCAGGATCGATTCACATCAATGAGCAGGGATACATTGCCGAAATAATTGACCCAGAAACGTGTAAACCCGTTCCAGACGGCCAACAGGGGGAACTGGTAATCACTAACCTCGGACGAATTGGTAGTCCGGTAATCCGTTATCGAACACGTGACCTCGTCGTTAGAGCACTGACCCCGTGCGCCTGCGGGCGCACATTCGCGCGACTGGTCGCCGGCGTCACTGCTCGAGCGGATGACATGGTCAACGTTCGGGGCGTCAATGTCTACCCATCTGCAATCGAAGCCATCATCCGGAAAATACCAGAAGTCATTGAATACCGTTGTACGGTGAGAGGTGAGCCATCAAACCGCTCGGTCTCTGTCGAAATTGAACCAACGGCAGCGGGCGACGCGGCCATCGTCGTGGACCACGTCACCAATCAAATTCGTCAGGCGCTGGGATTAACTGTGCGGGTTCAATCCGTGGAAACCGGTTCGCTACCCCGATTTGAGATGAAGGCACGTCGGTTTCTTGTTGAGTAGATAGAGCTGAACGATCCAGCCGTAGTAGCATTGATGGTTAATTTGTCTGGGAGGCGGGAAGTCTTGCGTCAATACCTGTGGAGTTTGTCAATAGTTATTCTGGCCGCAACATCGTGGAATTGCGGTGGTAGTAGTGACAATGGGGACACCGCTGTGTCTCGACAATTTCTTAGTATGGGGACCGCACCACCTGGCGGTGCATTTTTCGTGGTCGGAAGTGCCCTTGCCGAAGTCATTAACCAAACAGGTAGTGACCTCGGCTATAACGTGACAGCCGAAGCCACGAGTGGCTCCCAAGAAAACATAAGACGTCTGGCGAGCGGTGAACTTGAATTTTCCCTGTCGAACGCCGCCATTACGTACTTTGCCGTTCGAGGCGGTGAAGGATGGGACAGGGCCTATCCGGTACGTTCGGTGATGACTCTCGCACCAAACATCGCACTATTCGTGACGCTGCCTGATTCTGGCATCACAACCCTGGCAGACATGCGCGGACACCGCGTCACGGTTGGCCCCGCCGGAGCTGGGTTTGAATTCTTTGTCAGACCACTTCTTGAAGCGCATGGCATTACATACGATGATTTTTCACCGTTAAATGCAACCCAGCAGGGTGCCGTAGATATGCTTACGGATGGCTCAGCGGACGCCACCTTCCTAGGTGGAGCGGTTCCAACAGCATCCATTACTCAAGCCGCAGCATCGATGGACATCACCTTCCTTCCCTACGGTGACGCAGAGAAGGAGGCGCTGGTTAATGAATATATTTTTTTTAGACCAGCAACCATTCCTGCTGATACCTACCGTGGTCAAACGGAACCGTTCGAAGGCCTTGACGTTGGGTCAATGCATTTCATCACTTCGACAGATACCTCGGACGAACTCGTCTACTCCATCACCAAGCTGCTTTATGACAATCGTGAGCTGGTCATTGAGAGACATGCCGCGGGTCGGGCGATCAATCCAAACAACGTAGTTCGAGACACTGGCACAGAGTTTCATCCTGGTGCGATTCGTTTTTATCGCGAGATCGGGATCTGGCCCCAATAAGCATTAGTGAGTTCTCAAACCTTGGCCTCGGAAAATTCTTCGACAGATATCCGGCAAGTGCTCAGCCGAGCGATCAGTGTGCTCCTCTGCCTGTTTACGCTTGCGGAGGTGAACTATCCGATGCTGGGGCCACAGAGTCGCCTGGCTCTCTTCGCCGGTCTTGGGCTTGTTCTTTGCTTTTTGAACATCCCACTTCATTCTTCACTGAAGTCGAATGTATTGGTCCGCCGTAGTGATTCAGTATTCGCACTGCTCGCTGCACTCTGTTGCGGTTACATTGTCGTCCAAAGTGACCCGATCTTTGATAGATGGTGGATTGGGGGGCAATCTCTCGGCAACCGAGCCGGATTTGAAACGGGATTGGATACGACCGTCGGACTTGTTGGACTATTACTCGTCGTCGAAGCCGCTCGCCGAGCCCTCGGAGCGGCACTGCCAATTCTTGCCGGATCTTTTCTTCTCTATGGCTATCTCGGAGCCTCATTTCCAGACTGGTTGTTTCCGCATCGTGGTTATCCCATTGAACGGATTGTTGCGCAAACATTCCTGCACAGCCAAGGCATCTTTGGGATGGCCCTTGGCGTCATGTTTACTTATGTTTTTCTGTTTGTTATCTTCGGTGCTTTTCTTGAAGCAACTGGCGCCACACGATTCATTGTGGATTTTGCGCAGCGCATGTTCGGCCGCAGTGCCGGGGGACCAGCAAAGGTCGCGGTTCTCAGCAGCGGATTAATGGGCTCTCTCTCTGGTAGTGCCGTTGCCAACACTGCTACAACCGGAACCTTTACGATCCCAATGATGCGGAGTGCTGGCTTCCAGCCAGTAACCGCGGCGGGAATTCAAGCTGCTGCCAGTTCTGGTGGTGCGCTCATGCCCCCCGTCATGGGCGCTGGGGCGTACATGATGCTGGAAATGGTTCAACCTCCAGGTGGTTACCTGGAAATTGTTCGTGCCGCGTTGATCCCTGCCTTACTGTATTACCTCTCTCTACTACTTATCGTCCACCTACACGCCCGTCGAATGTCGATCACCACTGACGGTGTCGCAACTACTAACGACGACACTTCTACTCAGGCAGACAATCCCGGCGGCTCAAGGATGGAAGGAATCGTTTTTGGGGCAGCCCTTGGAAGCCTTATCCTATTTCTGATCTTAGGCTACACCCCTTTTCGGGCTGTCACTCTATCACTCGTCACAATCGTCATCGTCAGTAGCTTGAGTCCGGCTACTCGCCTTGAGCCACGGCGCACACTAAATGGCCTTATCGCATCCGCACGGGGCGTGATCCCACTTATCGCAGCGGCGGCATGTGTCGGAATTATCATCGGTATCGTCACACTCACCGGCATTGGCACGCGGCTGCCGGCAACCATCATTCCACTCGCCGAACAAAGCCTTTTTCTCGCGCTTGTTCTCATCATGGTGTCGTCGATCATTCTCGGGATGGGCTTACCGTCAGCCGTTTGTTATCTTCTTATGGCAACACTGATTGGACCAGTACTCAATAATCTCGGCGTCATCCCACTCGCGGCACATCTTTTTATTTTTTATTTTGGAATGATGTCCATGGTGACACCACCAGTCGCTCTGGCCGCGTATGCGGCCGCGTCGATTGCCGGCACAAAAATTATGCCAACAGGTTTTGCCGCGTTCAAATATGCATTAGTCGGATTCACCCTGCCGTACATGTTTATCTACCGACCAGAACTTCTCATGATGACCGAGACTGGTGATCCGGCCGGCTGGGGGCAAATGCTGATTCCTGTCAGTATCGCCGTCCTCGGTGTAACGTGCTTCGCCGCCGGAATTGCCGGACAGCTTCGGAACCCGCTCGGAGTGGGTCTTCGTGTCTTGATCTTCAGTGCAGCCGCTTCGCTTCTTGCACCTGGCCCATCAGTTACCCTCGCTGGGTTCGACTGGCCGGTATTCGACCTGGCCGGAATCGTGCTCTTCGGTATCGTATTTGCAGCTAATCACCATCGAAGTAAATGATCATGTTGACGTTCAATTCCAGACGCTATTCGCTTTACTGATATAACTGGTCTGAAACATTAAGTATTGCCAGGCTTTTGCTGCGCCAGCCTAAGAACATTATGAAAGCCATCAGAAGACACTTACTTCTTATAGGGGCCGCGGGGCTCTGTTTAATCTCATCGGCCATTGGACAGTCTTCCCAGGCCGAGATCGCGATTCCAGAATCGATTCCGATTTTTCCGCTGCAGGACATCATGCTATTCCCAGGTGCGTCACGCTCGCTTCATATTTTCGAACCGCGCTATCGAGACATGATTGCTGACGCAATGGAAGGCTCCCGTATTATCGGGATGGTCATGCTCAAACCAAACAACGAAAATAATTACGACGGGAATCCACACCCATCTACGATATTGGCTGCGCGGGACTACTCTCGAATATCGAACGACTTTCAGATGGGCGCTACAACGTGATTGTGCAAGGTCTTAAGCGATTCCGTATTACCGGTGAAGACCAACGTCGAACCTACCGAATCGCATCGATTAACGTGCTCGACGAGGTGTTCTCTGAAGCAGACCGAGCAACACTACGTGCCCAGCGACCCTTACTTCTCGAATTACTATCATTCGTTGCGCCGGGTCAGAAACCGACAGTCGATGAAATTTCAGACGACATGCTGGTTAATGGACTGGCACAGTTTCTTGGAATGAACCCTGCGGACCGTCTTGACTTGCTCCAACAAGAGGGACCTCTAGGCCGGTCGGATGCCTTACTGTCACTTCTAGACCGGGGTGCATTGTCTCGTTAGTTCAGGAACAGCAAAATATGAAACACGTTAAACATTGTCCGACATGGCTATGACACAAGTGACTGAAAAAAATACGTACCAGACTCTAACAAGTCTCAACATCACGCAATTGCTTGTTCTTCTTTGCCTCGTCAGCGTACCGATATTTACTGCCAGTGCACATATGCAGGAAGTTAGTGACCCGGCAGCAAATGACCTTCCTAACCCCAATCCGACAATACTCACCAACTGGGGAGTCTTACCCGATGGGCGCGACTGGGGTTCCACAGCAGGAGTCGACATCGATCCCGACGGGCATATTTGGACTTATGACCGGTGCGGTGCGGTCGGACTGACAGGGGGATGCGACACGTCCGACGTCAAGCCTATTCTGAAATTAAATCGTGACACCGGTGAAGTTATGGCCAGTTTCGGCGCAGGCCTCTTTGTACTTCCTCATGGTTTGCATGTCGATACTGATGGAAACGTCTGGGTCACTGATTCCATGGGAAATGAAAACGGCACCAAAGGACATCAGGTCTTTAAATTTAGCCCGCAGGGCGACATCCTGCTAGAACTGGGAAAAGCCGGCGTGCCTGGTCGTTCTCCCGGCCTACTGAACGAACCATGCGACGTCATCACGACGCCGAACGGTGACATCTTTGTTGCTGATGGACACAGCGGACAGTTCGGTGCGAAACCTCCAGAAAAAACGGGAAGGATCCTGAAGTTTGATAAAAACGGAACCTTCATCAAGGAATGGGGGGAAATCGGTGAAGGGCCTGGTGAGTTCAAAACACCACACGCCCTCGCGATGGATTCTCAAGGTCGACTCTTTGTCGCGGACCGTGGCAATCACAGAATTCAGATCTTTGACCAGGATGGAAACTATCTTGATTCGTACTATCAGTTCAGTCGTATTAGTGGCCTCTTCATCACGCCAGACGACATGCTATACGCCATTGATTCAGAGTCGAGTCCTGACCGTCACCAGGATTGGCAAACTGGCATTCGTATCGGCAGTGTGACGGAAGACCGGGTCACAGCCTTTATTCCGCCACACCAAACCGGTGAACCCCATGGAGCCGCCGGGGAAGGTGTCGCCGTCGATCACGATGGGAATGTCTATGGAGCCGAAGGGCCCATTTCTCGTGCGACGACGGAAGGCGGTCTGACAAAGTATTTGCGCTGACAGCGGCACTAAGTACTTCGGAACATCTAATGAAACGTTATCAATATGTTTTACCCGCAATCCTGCTGCTGTGTAACTCTGTCCCACCGGTTCTTCTGGCGCAAGACGCGGCTCATTATGTTGTCATCCTGAGTCACGACACTAACGATGTGCGTCTACCGATGACACTGGAAGCAATCAGATTTTGGAACAATACCTCTGCAGAACTCGGCCTTAACTTAAAGGTCATCGAACAGGTTATTATCAGATCGTCGGTAGAACGCCAACTCGAAAACTATGCGCGGTCTATTTCGCAACGTGCTGGCCGACTCAGACCTGGACCATCAGAACCGGATGCACCAGTCGAAATTACTGACTTCGAGTCAGACGTCGTATTGCTACTCTCCCGGCAAGACCTTATGTCTTTCGCATGGCCTCTCCCGAGACGCCCCGGACATTTCATTGCGATCGAAGAAGACCGATATACGATGACGCAGAACCCGAACATCGCCCGAAACATAATTGCTCACGAAATTGGCCATACGCTTGGCCTCCCACACAACAATGACCCAACATCTTTGATGTGTGGTCCGTGTCGGACAAACGAGCTATCTATCGACCACCCTCAATATATGCATCTCACGGAAACTGACACACAAATTCTCCGCAAACGTTACTCTTTCCGCTAACTGCGGATGCGACTATGCTTGGAAAGCTTTGTCCGTACTGAATGGGCGAGAATTTCAAACATTTGTACTTTTGTAGCGGCCTCCGTTCTCAGGACACAACAATTCGCACATGCAAGGAGTCAAATAATGGTGACACAGAAGCGGGCTTTCCTCTCATTTGGTTTGATAATCTTTGTTCTCGGTTTTGTAACCGGCCATTTTTTTGAGTTTGAAAACATCGTCTCAGCGCAATCGAACCAAGTGTTTGAAATGCGAACCTACACGACGCATCCTGGTCGCCTAGATGCTCTAAATGCTCGCTTCCGAGATCACACAACCAGAATCTTTGAGAAGCACAGCATGAAAAACATCGGCTACTGGACTCCCCAAGACGCCAAAGACCATCCGGACAGTACGTTGGTCTACATCATTGCGCACGATAGTCGAGACGCGGCAACGAAGAACTGGCAGTCGTTTCGAGATGATCCTGAATGGGCGCAAGTCGCCGAGGAATCACAACGTGATGGTCGGATCGTAGCAAACGTTGAGTCGGTATTTCTAAGTGCGACTGACTATTCTGGCATCAATTAATTAACCAACAGACACATATAGCGACAACTCTGAAGTGCCGTTCAGTAGATTTTCCTGGAAGGTCGTAACAACGCTGCCCGTTACCATTGTTTCGACCTTCCGGTAGATTCTTGCGCCACAGACGCTTATGAGATACGCATCGAACAAACGCGTTCAGCGAAACCGTAAACTGCCCACATCTCAGGTCACGCCTGCACAAGGTAATTCTATTGCGTTGGTGTTCTGCATCGTCCTTCTCGGATGCATTACAGAACGAACATCCGCACAAGGCCTTGTCCGTACATCTGAATTCATTTATCAGGCAGCACCTTTTCCGTCGGCTCACGCGTCGACCATCGCAGAAACAAATGGCCAACTTGTATCGGCGTGGTTTGGTGGAACCACCGAAGGTAGCACCGACGTATCTATCTGGATCGCTCATCAAGAAAAAGACACGTGGTCGTCGCCGGTTGAAGTCGCAAATGGTATTCAATCCGACGGAACCCGCTACCCATGCTGGAATCCTGTTTTGTTTCAACCACGTTATGGCCCGCTCCTACTCTTCTACAAAGTGGGACCAAGCCCAAGGGAATGGTGGGGACTGGTCCGCACTTCGGATGATGCAGGCAGAACATGGTCTAAGGCTGTGCATCTTCCAGACGGCATCTTGGGTCCCATCCGCGCGAAACCATACCAACTAACCGATGGGACACTTCTCGCCGGGTCCAGTACGGAACACGACGGTTGGGTTGCACACATGGAACGGTTTAATCCAACCGATCCACACAACTGGACAACAGAACAATTAGCGTCCACTGAACATTGGCAGAAATCCGTACCACTCAATGATCCCGAAGACTTTGGCGCAATTCAGCCCACTATTCTGAATCATGGGCACAGCCAGATTCAGGCCTTGTTTCGTAGTCGTCAAGGGGTCATCACGGAATCGTGGTCGAATGACTCCGGAATCACATGGGGTCCCATGGTGCGTACATCCTTGCCCAATCCGAGCGCTGGCATTGACGCCCTCAGCCTGCAAAATGACGACCATCTTCTCATCTACAATCCCACCACTCGTGGCCGCCAGACGTTGGCTGTCGCGCATTCATCAGATGGGAAAACCTGGCAATTAGTTCATATATTGGAAGATGACGAAGGGGAGTACTCCTATCCTGCTGCCATCCAGACGGCTGACGGACTAATCCATATCACCTACACCTGGAGACGAACTCGTATCAAGCATGTCATTCTTGATCCCGAGCTACTTACGCCATAGCACTCGTTGGCAATGGGCGGTACT
>DTWD01000246.1 GCA_012963185.1 Acidobacteriota bacterium | reverse complement strand
TTCTTTTAGGAGTTTCCCCGGCTCGTCATTTCCGCCTGCTAGCGCCGAGTTCACTAGCGTGCGAACCGCATCAGGTAGATCGTCGAAATGCGCGCTATTGTTGTTGTCGGTCGAAACTCCGCGGGTGATTAGTCTTGGCTGTTCTTTAATACGACCTGTATCTGGATTGATTCGGCAGACGACGACGATAAGGCCATTCGTCGCCATGGCGCGGCGTTCCTTTATGGTGTGGTCTTTGAGAGTTATAGAAAGGGCATCATCAAAGTACGTAGCTCGGGTCGGTATGGGCTCGCCCAGCCAACCCTTGCCATTGTCAAAGCAGATTCGGTCTCCATTGTTTGCAAGGAGCGGAATGATACCGTGCTTTTTAGCTAAGGCGGCGTGGTTCTCGAGATTCCGAAAGTCACCATGTATGGGGACAAGATATTTTGGTTTGAGTAGTGTCATTAGCTCAGTTAGGTCGCCTTGACTGCCATGACCAGATACATGCACAAGCACTTGCCTGTTATCAAATATCCGCGCGCCGAGACCTGCGAGTTGGTTCTTTAATTTATTAATAGCGAGTTCATTTCCCGGAATAGTGCGGGCTGAGAACACAACTGTATCTTCCTGTCCGATTGCTACAGAGTTATGTTCGTTTGCTGCCATGCGGGACAGTGCCGCAAATGGTTCTCCTTGCGAGCCGCTCACGACACAAAGGATGTCTTGAGCCGCTAGATCGCGAACCATCGTGTGAGGGACTCTTAGTCGTGGAGGGATATTGATATAGCCAAGGCGTTCAGCAATGTCGACATTTTGCTCGATCCCACGTCCCAAGAACGCGACTTTTCTCCCTGCTTCATTGGCAAGATCGACCAATAATTGAATTCGATGAAGGCTGGATGCGAACGTAGTAATAAAGATCCGCGCGGTCGCCGTTTTACAAAGACGGTCAAGAGCTGGCCGTAGGTCTAGTTCTGATCCTGTGAACCCTGGGTCAGACGCATTAGTACTGTCAGAGTAGGCAGCCAGTACGCCATCGCGACCGACTTCGGAAAATCTTGAGACGGCGGTGTCTGTTTCGGCGAGTGGGTGTCGGTCGAATTTGAAGTCTCCTGTGTGTACGAGTGTGCCAGTTGGGCTGCGAATTACGATTGCAACTGAGTCAGGAATGCTGTGGATGACGGAAATAAATTCGACCTCGAGGTCGCCGATTGTTAATAAGGATTTCGTTGTGATGGGGATTAGCCGGTGGTCGCTATTAATCCCATGGTCATTTAATCTTCGTTCAACAAGGGCAAGCGTTAAGCGGGTGCCGTAAATAGGCCCGTCGAGTAGGTCCCAGATAAATGGGATTGCTCCGATATGATCTTCGTGACCGTGGGTCAGTAGTAGCGCACTGAAGGAATGAAATTCGGAGGCTATCGCATGTCGATCCGGAATGCACAGATTGATTCCGTAGTGCTGAAGGTTGGGGAACCCGATACCAGAATCGATTAGTACAGTCGTGGCGTTCGTGCGAACGGCCATCATATTCATGCCGAATTCGCCAACGCCTCCGAGTAGAAAGGTTTCGAGCGGTGCTGCTTGTGAATAACACATTCTTCAAACAAATGCCCTTGGGTACACGATTCGCTATCGTTGTTCGCGGGTCGGGCGACCCGTAAGCCGGTTGCGCAGGTTGCTGGATTGCCCTGCTTGGTAGGACCTAAGCTTGAGTTAATCCTACCATGAATAGCTTTACGAGAAGGCCACAACCTCATACAGGTCAATGAGTTCGGCTAATTTGAGTTCGGCCGGTCGGCGAGAAGGGTCGAGGTTTGCCCGGCTGCAACAATCCCGTGGATCGAAGGAGCGACCGAAAGCAGCAGAAGACAGTGCGTTGCTGATCTGTTTACGACGTTGAGTAAATAACTGGCGAGTAAATGACTCGAACTGTTCAAAGCTACTAGGAATAAGCTCTGGCTGATGGAACTGAAGATGAATTAGTGTTGAGTGGACTTTTGGTCTTGGACGAAAAGCCCCAGGTGGCAAATCGAGTAGTCGTTTTGCAACGGAGTGTAGCGACGCCATTACGGCTAACGGACCGTAGTTTTTCGAACCCGGTAAAGCGATAACGCGTTCGCCGACCTCTCGCTGGAGCATTATTGTGGCGTCGCTTATTCCGTTCGAGTGGGCGTGTCGAAGCAATCGAAGAACTATGGGGGCAGAAATGTTGTACGGAAGATTCCCCACGACTCGTATTGAACCATGCCCTGTGTAAATCTCTTTCGCTATTGCCACAAGATCGAGTTCCAGGAAATCTGCCTGGATGGTATCGATCGTTCCGTTTTTTATTTTATTAAGCCCGTTGGCGAGTGTGCGGTCAATCTCTATGGCTAACAACTTGTGCGCCTGTGCTGCCAAGGGGAATGTCAATGCGCCTCGTCCCGGGCCTATTTCGACAATATGGTCGGTAGCCTTTGGGGCGATAGATGCCACGACCTTTCGGACCCACGTGTCCTCAAGGAAATGTTGGCCGAACCGCCGTTTGGGTCGCAGATATTGATGGGTCACTTCTCAATCCAAGCTTAACTTAATCATTGTCTCTGCGAGTCGGGTCGCTGGTTTGGACGAGGTCTAGTCGATTGCTTACACGAAGCACATGACGATCGACTGGGAATCCTGGGGTATTGAATGCATGTCCAAGAAGAACGCTTGCCGTCTTTCGACCTACTCCAGGAAGCGCAGTGAGGGATTTCATGGTGGTGGGTACTTCGCCCCGATGATTTTCCACAAGCGCACTTACCATCCGGACAAGTGCTCGAGCTTTAATCAGTAAACAACCTGTGCTTCGTATTAGCGTTTGAACCTCCCTTGTTTTGGCGCACGAAAGTGCATGTGCATTCGGGAATTGCTTGAAGAGTTCAGACGCTAGACGATTAGCACGTTTATCTGTTGATTGAGTCGAGAGGATAGTTGCGACCAATAGTTGGTACGGACTGCTAAAAGCTAATTCAGTCGACGCATCCGGATAGTCCTGTTCGAGCGCCGCTAGGGTTTGTCGCGCAAAACGCTGGATGCTGCTGATGTTTCGAGGAGTGGTTAATCGGAGTACGGATGTTGTCATTAGTGTTGTTAATGGATCGGGGCTTTTGGTGGTCCTACCTTTGGTGGGGCTTCAGTGAATGCTCGGAGATGTTCTTGTAACGCAGCTATAAGGTTTGGTACGAACTGCATGGGCACAACGATGCGAGAACGAACGGGCGCCTTGAGTTGCTGTTCTGTTTCTGCCGTTCGGACGTCCTGTTCATTCGGGGGGAGCACTTCGCAGAAGGTCAACGTGAAATCAAACGGGGTATGCGAAATGGAGCAGAAGTTAGCGTAGATCCGGGGAACATCCGAGGGCTCATCTGGAACGATTGTGAAATTTACTTGTTTGCGGTCAGACATTTCTGGGACCTCCGACGAAGAGCGGCCAGCGTTCTGGGTTTGTGTGATTTCAGTATCTTCTCATGATCGCAACAACGATACCTTGGACATGAACGGTGTCTGGTTTCAGTAGTAGCGGAGAGAGCGTTGGATTCGCAGGTTGGAGCCGTATGTTGTTATGTTCGAGAAAGAATGTCTTGAGTACGACATTTGCTCCATCCAAGAGCGCGATAACGGTTTCACCATTGTTTGGTTGTTTTCGGTCTTCGACGATCACTATGTCGCCATCACGGATCTGTTCATCCACCATTGAATTGCCTTGAACTCGTAGCGCGTAAGCGTCACGGACTCCAATGAATTCTTCGGGAACCGAAACAGATTCATTACTCGGAATCGCCTGAATCGGTACGCCAGCGGCGATTCGGCCAAGAAGCGGAATCTCAGTGGACCGAGTTCCGGTTCGTGTTGCTATTAGTTCGACGGAACGACTTTTGTTCCAGACGCGCTTGATGCAACCCTTGTCTTCCAGATTCTTTAGATGTTTATGAACAGTCGCAAGCGAAGACAGCGAGAATCTATGGCCAATT
>DTWD01000245.1 GCA_012963185.1 Acidobacteriota bacterium | reverse complement strand
TGGAGGCGGTGGGAGTCGAACCGGTCCTTGATGTTTCTCTAACCCGGTGATAGCGCGTCACTTCTGGTCCTAAC
Source organism: Acidobacteriota bacterium (assembly GCA_012963185.1). Next base: position 2,563 of record DTWD01000245.1, on the reverse strand, counting down.
GGGTTGAGCCACTTCCACTTGACTCTCTTCTGCTATCAACACGAATCCTCTACGTTCCACTGGAATCAACCCCAGTCATGGAGACATTTTGGAGACGATACTCTGATTACGACAGTGACGTTACCCGGATAACAGCGAAGGAATTAATCGATTAATAAATGTGACACACCGACGGTTATTGCAAACAACATTCGGAAAACAATGCCGTTCCAACCCGGTTAATCAGGTAATCCATGCGGCCGCCCAAAAGAGTCTCGCAATAAGAACAGGCGTGCCGTGCGGGAGTGGGCGACGGGGACCGTCGAAGACCCGAAGGTGCAAGCGCGTTTACTCGCCGATGCGCGAACAGGGAAACTCCATCCATCGGTGCTAACGGTGTTGATGACCTACGCCTACGGCAAACCACGTGACACCACGACGTCAGAGCCGATGATTCCAATCTCAGAGATCGAGGACGCTGGTCAGAGCTTAGAGATAAAGCTTCAACGCATTCGTGAATCACTTGAGTCCTGTTGAAGCGCCCATGCCGTCGCGGTAGGCTAAGCGCCTCTGTGAGTAATGAGAGTTCGCTCAAATATCCTTGGTACGTCGTTGCGGTATTAGTGCTTGCGCAAGCGTTCTCGTTCCTCGACCGGATGATCATGGGCCTTCTAGTGGGGCCCATTCGCGAAAGCTTTCAGATTTCTGATACACAGTACAGTCTGTTGGCCGGCCTAGCGTTCTCTTTGTTTTACGCGGTCATGGGGCTGCCACTGGCGCGCGTCGCTGACAGCAAGAGTCGCCGCAACCTCATTGCAGCAGGCATTGCAGTGTGGAGTGTAATGACGGCATTGTGCGGCCTTGCTCGCGGCTTCTGGTCGCTCTTCGTCGCCAGAACCGGAGTAGGAGTAGGCGAAGCGACGCTTGCACCTGGGGCCTACTCGATGATCACGGACTACTTTCCGCAGAGGATCTTAGCCAGGGCGCTGTCCGTCTACATGATCGGGGTCACGCTGGGCTCTGGCTTTGCCTACATGTTAGGTGGCGCGGTCGTGGCCTATTTGGAAGACATCGAGCAGATCGTACTGCCGCTTTTGGGTCCGATGCACGGCTGGCAGTTGACGTTCTTTATCGTCGGGCTACCCGGACTATTCGTCTCAATACTATTGATGGCAACTGTGCGGGAGCCACGGCGTCGCGGTGTTGGGATAGATGGTGCCGATTCCATTCCGTTGCCCGAGGTGGCGCAATATCTATGGCAACGTCGTTCGGCCTTCGCTGGACACATCTTTGGCATCGCCATCTTCATCATGGTGGTTTATGCACTGAACCTCTGGGGACCGACTTATTTCATTCGAACATTCGGCTACAGCCCAGCCGAAGCGGGGTGGGTATTCGGAGTTGTGATGATTGTCGCGGGTACCGCAGGATTACTGCTAGCCGGTACTATCGCCGACGCTTGGATGCAGCGAGGGACGAAAGACGCGTACGTGCGCACGATTCTATTAAGCATTATCTGCATGACACCGTGCGCTGTGATGCTTGGATTCACGAGCAATGAGGTGGTGGGACTCTTGGCTATGGCATTGGCTGTTTTCTTCTCGGCGTTTCAGGGCGGTATCGCGGGTGGCACTTTGCAGCTCATGACGCCAAATCGTATGCGCGGCCAAGTGATAGCCATTTATACGCTAGTTGCGAACCTAATAGGTCTCGGTCTTGGACCAACCGTCGTCGCCGCCACTACCGATTATGTGTTCGGGTACGATGAAGCCATCGGCAAATCCATTGCGCTCAGCGCTGCGGTAATGTGCCCGTTGGGTGGGTTGCTGTTGTGGCGCAGCCTGCCGGCAATTCGAGGGCAACTCGAGGAGCAATCGTAAGGCCGGTCGCTCAATCAGCCTTCTACACGCGGTCACCCTGACCGGCTTGGTTTCATTTATAAGAAAAGTAAGGTCTTGTTTCCGATGCGCTCCGGGATGAACGAAGTACAAGCGACTGACATCCGACAACCAGGAGTGAGTCCAGAGCGCGCGATCACGAACAGCGTGGGCCTGACCATTCGCCCGCGTGGCTCAGCGCCCGTCGCCCGGCAGGCCCTCGATCCCAGGCTCTAACTGAGCGCCCAGTGTGTTCTGGAACATCGACAACTGCGTGTAATTGCCGACGATTAACACAACCTCGCGTAGCTGACTCTCAGTGTAACGCTCGCCAAGCGTGTTCCACGTCGTCTCGGAGATAAATCGGCTCGCGTAGAGCTCGTCAGCCGCTCTGAGCAGAGCTGCATCGAAGTTGCTCCACCCCGCCGCATCGCCCCCTCGGGTGACCCGGCTGATTTCCTGCTCGGTGAGTCCAGCGTCCTGTCCAATGATGTTATGCCGCCCCCAGATGTAGTCGCCTCGGTTTAACCACGCTGTGCGAAGAATGATCACCTCTCGGTCGCGGGCCGGGATCGTAGCGTTACGGACGAAGTATCCCGTGTACGCCCAGTACCTTTGGCACGTCTCGGTGCTGTCGGGGCATAGCTGTCTCATCTCGCTCGCTCCTCCCGGATCGTCCGGCAGCGCGATCCGCGGACCGTCGAGGC
>DTWD01000244.1 GCA_012963185.1 Acidobacteriota bacterium | reverse complement strand
TGTTCCAGAGAGAGGTTTCATGATGCGTAAAGCTTTATTAATTGGACTCGTGCACACCCTGTTCATCGCTGGCATGGTCTTGGCCGATGGAGCCATCACCCTGGTCAACGCCCAAGAGAACGCCTATGACACGACCGTTGACCGCACCATGGGGCAACGGGTATTCCGACAACAATGCGGTCGCTGCCATGGTCGAGATGCGAAAGGCAATGACGAAACGGGAGCCCCAGATTTGACAATAGGAGGCCTTGAAGCCAACACGGATGAAGCCTTGTTTAGCGTCATTCGTGAAGGCATCGAGAACACTGCAATGATTGGGATCAGCCCCCGAGCGTCCGACCAGACCGTGTGGCAAATCGTCAGCTACATTAACTCCCTCAATCTTGACCCGAGCGACTACAACCTCGTTGGCGATGTCAGTAGCGGCCAGCAGGTGTACAACGGAAAAGGGAACTGCGCCAATTGCCACATGGTCGATGGTGAGGGCGGCAGACTCGGGCCCGACCTCTCAGCCATCGGGAATAACCTGGACCCAGACCAATTGCGAATCGCGCTCACAGACCCCAATGAAAACGTGTTGCCGCGTTGGTGGACAATGCGTCTGACGCGCGGAAATGGTTCTGTGCTTGAAGGACTTCGGATGAGTGAAGATACCTTTACCGTGCGAATCATGGACACGGACGAAAACCTCTGGAACTTTTCAAAGAACGAACTGCGATCGCATGAAACAATTAAGAACTCGACGATGCCAGCCGCTGATAACCTGAGCGCCAGCGAACTGGACGACCTGATTGCTTACGTCTTCTCACTGCGCAGGGAGAGCTAATCATGAAGCGGGCAGCGTTTGTCATCGCACTTTTTGCATCCATTCCTCTCGGCATCACTGGCCAAGAGGGAGAAGGTCCGTCGTTGCGACCAGTCACCTGGGAACGGTTATTAAATGCCGCAGATGAGCCAGAGAACTGGTTAATGTACAACGGCACACTTGACAGCCAACGCTTTAGCGGCCTGGAACAAATTCATAGCCGGAACGTTGGAAACATGGAGCTTAAATGGGCATACCAGATCCCGGAGATTGACCGCGCCGAAACAGTTCCCCTTGTCGTAGATGGCATCATGTTTGTTACTGAGGCCCCAAGCAACGTGGTCGCGCTTGACGCGGAAACCGGGCGGCAATATTGGCGCTACGACCACGAACTCCCGGATGACCTCAGGATTTGCTGCGGCCGAAACAACCGGGGTGTCGCAATCCTGGGAGAGACCTTGTACATGAGCACACTCGATGCCAAACTCGTCGCAATTGATGCGCGAACAGGCAACCTGCTGTGGGCTAAGGAAGTCGCTCCATACCAAAGTGGCTATAGCAAAACCGCTGCACCGCTTATTGTGAAGGACCAAGTCGTAACCGGTATTGCGGGTGGCGAATTTGGCATTCGCGGTTTTCTGGACTCGTACGATGCAACGACAGGAGATCTAAATTGGCGCACCAATACCATTCCTGGACCTGATGAACCCGGCAATCAAACATGGGCTGGTGAGTCATGGCGAACGGGCGGGTCGCCAACGTGGATTACAGGCTCTTACGACCCGGACCTTGACCTTGTGTACTGGGGCACTGGCAATCCTGGGCCGGACTGGAATGGCGACGTACGGCTGGGCGACAACTTGTACTCCGACTCAGTACTCGCACTGAATGGTGTCACCGGCGACATGGACTGGTACTTTCAGTTCACCCCACACGACATTCATGACTGGGATGCGATCCAAGTGCCCATCCTGGCAGACATAAGGTACGAAGGGGAGACACGAAAAGTCATGATGTGGGCAAATCGGAATGCCTTCTATTACACGCTGGACCGTGAAACCGGAGAATTCCTTATCGGGAAACCGTACGCACTGCAAACCTGGGCTGAAGGGCTTGATGAAAACGGTCGCCCGATCCGAGTGCCCAATATGGAACCATCTCCCGAAGGCACACTGGTATCACCAACAATTGGCGGAGGCACGAACTGGTGGTCACCTGCCTTTAGTCCACGGACCGGGTTGTTTTACGTAAATGCCTTTGACGGGGAACAACTATTTTTTATCCGAGATGAAGACTACGTCGAAGGGGAACAGTACACCGGCGGTGGCGGCGAAAACGCTGGCCCCATTGAAAACTATCACAGCGCGATCCGGGCTATTGACCCAGCTACCGGAGACGTACGATGGGAGTACCCGATTGCACCGCGTTCAACATCCGGGCTTCTAACGACTGCCGGCGACTTGGTTTTCGGTGGTACGATCGACGGGTATTTCTTTGCGATCGATGCGGTCAGTGGAGAGGAACTCTGGCACGTCTCGGTTGGTGCGCGTGTCCACTCAGCTCCTCTGACATACTCTGTGAACGGCGAACAATTCGTGACAATTGCGGCAGGTAATGTCGTCTTCACGTTCGGTCTGGATGGCTAAGTTTCTGAATTTCGTGTGGTGAGTTTCGAATAGGCTCGTTAAATCGATGACTCTTATAACTGCACCGGAATCGCACTAATGACGTTCTTAAACCTTAGCGAGCTTGCACCCCGGGAGCAGATGCCTGGGTTTCAGGGTCGCTTTGTACATACAGACCTCGTAACGGTTGCGCACTGGGAAGTGCAGGAAGGAGCACGGCTTCCCGAGCATTCTCATCCGCACGAACAGATTTCAAACCTAATCACAGGCACGTTCGATATGGTCATCGATGGAACCGAAACACGGTTAACGGCCGGCTCGGTTGCCATCATCCCATCGAATGCTGTCCATTCCGGGCACGCCGTGACTGCATGCCATTTTATCGATGTGTTTCAACCCGTCCGGGAGGATTACCGCTAACAATAATCTGCTTGGTTTTCAACCCGGCAAACCCGTAACAACGGATACCCAAGCAATGTTCCAAGCAACGCAAGAGCCCACCAAATGGTTTCGAAACAGCGTCACAGTGATCACACTTTTCGTCCTGTGGGTAGCCACACCGTCCACACAAACTGCACGTTCACCGCGTAACGCGAACTATTCCATCGACATTACACTCGACCATCAGACCCGGACATTGCGGGGGCGCGAACTGGTGACATGGAGAAATACGTCCTCTCAATCGACTACTGAACTGCATTTTCATCTCTATTACAACGCGTGGAGAAATACGCGGTCGACCTGGATGAAAGAACGCCTTTTGGGGCGTGGACTTTCTCTGCACAACCGCCCGGAATCCGATTGGGGGTGGACCGACATCTCGAGTATCTCACTAGTTGGAACAGACGACACCCCAGCGACCGATCTCACAAACAACGCAAACTTCATTGCCCCAGACGACGGTAATCCCGATGACCAGACCGTGCTGCGTGTCCAGTTGCCGTATTCGGTATCAACCGACGAAACTATTACTCTCGAAATCGAATGGACAGCGCGGGTACCCAGAACCTTCGCGCGAACGGGAACCATCGGCAATTATTACTTCATTGCGCAGTGGTACCCTAAGCTCGGGGTTTTCGCGGAGGACGGGTGGATTTGTCACCAGTTCCATACAGCGACTAATTTCTTCGCGGACTACGGTGTTTACGATGTCCGACTCACAGTGCCATCTGAATGGATACTCGGTGCAACAGGCCAAGAGCAACGTGTAACTGACAACCGGGATGGAACAGCCACACACCACTACTATGCCGAGGATGTGCACGACTTCGCCTGGACGACGAGTCCTGACTTTCTTGACCTCCAGGACCGCTTCGATCACCCTGAACTTCCCGATGTCAATATTCGCTTACTGCTGCAGCCTGAGCACCGCGATCAAGCAGAGC
>DTWD01000243.1 GCA_012963185.1 Acidobacteriota bacterium | reverse complement strand
TATTCGACACCTTGATGGTGGCATCGGCGCGGATCAACACCGCCGTCATTTCTGAATCGTCCAAATAGGCTGCCCAATGCAATGCCGTGGCACCATCACCCTGCGGCGCATTAACATCCACAGCCGTTTTGAGTAGTGAAGACACGGCCGCTATATCACCACGCTCCATCGCATCAGCAAGTGGCGCGGTTTGAGCACTCACTCCCACACCGACTGCGAAGAATACCGCCACGACGGATACTGCCATCCGGTGTCGTAGTTGCATGATCAGACGCATTATCTGAGTCACATCCTACTATGCTCTCACCACTCGTGCGACCTCTTACCCAGCCTCACCGGAAGAAACAACGGGCGAAACATTCGTTTCACTATTACGGTACGGATACTCGCGCCGATACTGGTTACTGCAGCGAACCAAGAAGCGGACCGACAATTGGTCATTCTTTAGACGAGCGCCCAACAGATACTGCAGGTTACGAGGCCCTCTAGCCTGAATAATATCGGTCAGAATCATCACAATCCGCGTCGAGCCATAGCGTAAGTGGACAAGCTGCCGTAACCCTTTTTCTGGAAGCAAAATGGACAAACCGAGTTCTCCCTTATTGCAACGTCCAGCGGTGTGCATTGGACTGTACAGAAAGACCTTATCGAACGTGGTGACACAACCAGTGAAAGTGCCCTCAAAGAAACACAGGAAGAAGCTGGTTTCAGCAGTACAATAATTGACGAAACGCTAAAGTTCTATCTACACACGAAATGGGGACGAGTATTGCGCGTCGATGTCTACCCGGTGCGGGTTACCGGAGTGGCCGATACGCCGCCAGAAAAATCACCTCGAAAAAATGCTAGGTAAATTGCGACGTCGCTCTCGGTTTGCTTGGCAACTACCCCATTTGCCGTATCTTTCTAACAGCTATCGAACGTCTCGGTCGAACTAATCGAAAGTGCACATCAAATGAGGAGCTGCCCGTTATGACCCCTAAGCGATTCATCAACGTTCTACCGATTCTTTTAGCGCTGTCCATCGCTCCGTTGACGGTAACAGCCCAGGACCTAACACATCTTCAAACTCGACTCGAAATTGCCGAACAGCTTACGCAGTATTCATACCGGTGGGATTCAAAAGACGCCAAAGGTTTCGCAGAACTGTTTACAGACGATGCCGTCATTGAACGTTGGGGTAACGGTGAGTTGATTCGTGGGTCGCGCCGAGTCGGCCGACAAGCGATCTATGAATACGCAAAGACCTCTCATGGAGGACGACTCGCCGACCGCCAGACACGGCACCATATGTCTGGACTGATTTTTATCGAGTTATCAGAAAATACAGCTGTCACTGAGAACATGGGGTTGATCACGCATCAGACCGCTGACAGTGGCACACCCTTCATTAGCGGATCTGGGATCTACCGCAACCACTGGAAAAAGACCCTGAACGGTTGGCAATTAACTAAGCGCGTGCTCTTTAGTGACCGTGTAAATTGACCCTGGTTATACCGGTACAGGTTTTATCTGCGCATAATGATTTTAAATATTGTTTTAATATGATTTCTAGCTTGTGCAAACACGATTCAAACGACGGGTAGACATTCGACGGTTGCGCTCACCGTAGCCTTCGCCATCGCCGCTGCACTACACCCATTAGTCGCCACGGCCCAATTACGAGATACAAGTGACGCGAGTAGCACGGTGTCATGGCTTCGCCTCGCATTCGAACAGCGTGGGCGAATCGAAACACTCACGAATCGCTTTTACGACGATGGCGAAGGAGCCTCGCGTACGCTTGCAGTCCGGTCACGGATTTATGCCGAGCTACGAGAAGTTAACGACCCACTCCGATTTGTCATCGAAACTCAAGACTCTCGTGGAACTTTTGCAGACACTCCATCTCTTTCTGCCAGAACAGCACACGAATGAACTGGACTTCTTGCAGGCACAGATCCAACTCTCTTCAAGTCAATCCGCCTCGAACAGAACCCCGATGCTTCTACAAATCGGACGCTTCACGATGGATCTTGGTAACCGGCGCCTCGCCGCACGCAACCGTATGCGGAACACAACGAATGCGTTCGACGGTGTACTCTGGCGTGTCGGACAAGATACCAACTGGACTCTCCGAACATTCGTAAGTCGGCCTGTGATCATTAACCCATCTGACCTCGATTCAAGTCAGGATGGCGGATTATTTTGGGGTAGCTCCTACACAGCAGCTGTCACGACGGACGACAATCGAAAGTTACTATCTTGGCTTGAAGGATGATGCATGGAGTCTTCCAAACAGACAGTACTCAACAGTTGGCGGACGACTAGTAACATCGCCGACCTCTCGTTCAGCCGATCTTGAAATTGAATCGGTGTGGCAATTCGGCCGCACAGATGGTCTTACACACCATGCTCATTTTCAGCATGGAACGATTGGGCACCAATTCTCTGAAACGTGGCAACCGCGGATGGCTTTTCATTACGATTTCGCAAGCGGTGATGGCAATCCCGATGACCAACGATTTGCACGTTTCGATACGTTATTCGGCGCAAGACGGTTTGAACTCAACCCGACGGGGATCTATGGTCCCTTCGTCAGAGCCAATCTTCACAGACCCGGATTACGTGTTTCTGCCAACCCCAATGACGATTTCAGGATGTCGGTGTTTTACCGGGCATTCTGGCTCGCCGAATCACGGGATGCGTGGGTCGGCCCAATGCTACAAGAGCCTACTGGAGAAGCCGGTCGTTTCCTGGGAAATCAGTTCGAATTATCTGCCACCTGGCAATTTCTGCTTTCCTTGAACGCAGAAATTGGCTATGCCCACTTCTTCAAAGGGTCCTTCTATTGAGAACATTTTCACCACGTCCTTGCCCGTAATTGATAGTGACTTCTTTTACGCGGCATGGACCTTTCGAGTCTCACTATGACCGACTCACTGGAACGTACTCTGCCACTGGCGTACAATCCGGTAAGAAATAGGAGCGTATTTTGTCGAAGGATGATCTAATTGATGTACAAGGCGTAATCACCGCCGTTCATAGCGGAGGACTCTATCGGGTTCAGTGCGATTCAGGACTCGAACTACTCGCGCAACTAAGTGGGCGAATGCGACGGTATCGGATCAAGGTAGTTCCTGGAGACCGGGTCAAAGTTGGCGTATCCCCCTACGATCCCACGCGCGGATTGATTACCTTTCGAGAACGTTAAGTTTGCTCAGCGCTCGACACAGTCAGCCAAAGCACCGTTACCATCTCCCTACTGTTTGGACCGCAGAACGTGCCTTCAAATTACTGAGGAAGACTCCGGCTCGGAAATATTTGCAGGTTGATATCTTCGCGTTTAACCTCAACTGATATTGCACTCCGACTGAGTTCTTCTGGTACTTCAATAAGAATCCGGTATCGGGTTGAGACTTCCTCGAACTGTTGGTTTAGATAATTCGCAAACTCCGTTAATACAACGGGAAGACCAGTCGGGGTATTAATCGTTCGGTAGAACCCGCCAGTATTCTCAGTCAAACTAATTCCGTACTGCTTCTGCGTTCCACCTAACTGATTGAGTGGATTAAGCGCCCCCTGCCCAGAAAACAAGACAACGTGTACATTCGCTCCCCGCTGAATCAAGTCATTCACAAACCGGTTGTATTGATCGTCGCTAATGTAATCACTGAGTTCCGATCCATCTGTGAGCACCAGCACAAACACCGGCCACGTATCCTCTGCGGTATAACGCTCGTCCCATATATCGAACAACGCGTCCATCATGCGAAGGCCAGCACCCCTATCAGAAAAAACACGGTCGGCCTCTGATCTGAGAATCTGGCGATCCAGCGTAAAATCAGCGCGTGTCTGCACGTTCCTAGCCATCGTAAAGAGGCCGACTTCATACTGCGGCGACAGAATTCCAAGAAATTCAGTAACTCCTTGACGTAACATGGGGTCAGCACCCGCTTCTGACATGACATTACTGTTGTCAAGCAGCAAGGCGATTTTCGGTGGCTTTGAATCCAACATGCTTGACACCACTGGAATCTCGGTTCCACCAACGCTCACCACAAAGTCATCTTCTGTGAGGTCCAATACAGGCTGGTCATCTAGATCGACCACAGATGCATATAAATATCCTCTTACCTGAGCGTCACTCGTCGCTGACACTCCAATTAAACAGAGGCTTGTAGCAACGAGTACACTGCACACACGAGGAACCGAAACGGAATCCAAGGGACCTCCTAGCATTAGGTGTAACGCGTATCGTAATACGTTCAACAAGGTCAAAACGTTTCTTCCCCAAACTCGCCTACATCCTCCTGGCTGCCTATAATCGCGATACGGTAACAATTACCTCGTCTTTTGCTGGACCTGATCGGTGCAAGTAAAGAACGATTCGTTGCAAAAACCTGAATAATGAGAAACTAATCCATCTGGAAGGACCACCGCGACAACACGGAAGGACGTTCACAGTGAGACAACAAATGCTTGTAGTGCAGAATTTTCTTGTCGTCGCGAGTTTAATCGTCTTGACCGCCGCCCCTCCAGCATCAGGCCAAGTACAGGATGCCGGACCGTCTCCGCGAACAGCCTGGGGAGACCCGG
>DTWD01000242.1 GCA_012963185.1 Acidobacteriota bacterium | reverse complement strand
CCTAATGTCATTTTTAAATGAGTTTGCTACTTGAGAATTAACACTCGCTTCTGCATTAGCCGGTAACTCCGAGGTCAATTTAAGTTCTTCGCGCAACATCTTGATCACTGGCATGCCATAGGGAAGATTCTGAACCGCACCAAGAACTCGATACGCTGACGGCATAAGCCGAAAAGCCGCAGCTGCAAAAAGCCCAAGCGTCGGCACAATGGAAGCCGCCGCCTGTCCCTGCATAAGCATCGTAATAATCAGGGTGGCCAAACCTGTAACTGCAAGTAGTTCGATCCACAAACGAGGTAGTAACTGCAAGGTGGCTTGAAATTGTTCAACGCGCGCACTTTCTGCATTGTGCTCTTCGTATTTGGCAAGGAATCCTGACTCTCGCCCAAGCAGCTTGGCTTCCTTCACACCGCCGAGTCCCTGCTGTAATTCTTGAATACGCTGCCCGTCATGATGTTGCCGTGCAATACCCAAACGCAACAATCGACCGCGGGTATAAAGATGAAATCCCCATGCGGCACACCCAAGTACCAGCACCACTATGAGTGCACCAATCGGCTCGACGATGAACAAAAGACATGTCACTCCAACCAACACCAAACCTTCACCAAGTACTACAAGCGTTGGATTGAGGATCAAAAACCATAACTTATGCACTTCATTCACCGCATTACGAATCAACTGCGCAGAATTCCGCTGCAAATGAAAAGCATACGGCTGGTACAAATATGTGGCGAAGAGCTCTCTCGAAATGTGCCGTTGGACACCAAAAGCAAAATCGTTTTGGTACCAAGCCAAAAACCCAAGAAATAGCGCCTTAACCAAATAGACACCAACAAGAAGGAGCATCCCGCCGGTTATAAGCTGTACCTGCGTCGGCTGGCCCAACATCTCAACCACTACGGCTAACGGCGGATACGTTTCGGACGGGGCAGTCTGCAAGAGTAGCGTCACTGCCGGAATAATTAGCCCTATGCCGAGCATCTCCAGCCCCATGCCAACCACCATGAGACTAAAGAGGACGATGATGCGCCTACGCTCACCGACATTGAGCAGGCCGTATATTTCGAAGACGGTAGACCAACCGTATTTTTCAGTCACTAAATGATTTACAGATTTCTAGACGTTATAGCTCAATGGCAACCTGTCTCAAAACGAGTCAGTCGCCTTGCAGGATACTAGGTGTTCTTGCGTTCCATAGAGAGAGACAGCTCTTGACTAACCAAGTTATTTCGAACCTTCTGCGGCGTCATCATCCAAGAATTCCTGATACCAGGCTATCGTCTCTTGAAGGCCTTCTTCTAGGGTGTAGTGAGGACTCCAGCCGAGCTCTTTGGCAGCCTTGCTTCCATCAAGAAACTGATCTGGAATCTCATTCGTGGCCTGATTCTGAATGACCGGACTGAGGTCTGTCCGGCCCATCAATCTCGAAATCTCTTCAATAATTTCGAGAACGCGAAGCGGGTGATTCGTACTGAAGTTATAACACTCACCAATAGCGTCACCGTTAAGCATATGTTCTGCTAGCTTTACGTACGCACCCACCGCTTCCTTGATGTAAACATAATCACGCCTGAGAGTACCGTCACTCCGAACAATCGGTCGTTCACCTTGATGGAGTGAACGGATAGTACCTGGCACGATTCGATTGAAATTAAGGTCTCCACCTCCATAGAAATTTCCACACCGGGTCACTGATACCGGTAATCGATAGGTATGCCAATACGACTGGGCAATCAGATCCACACAACTTTTCGATACGTCATAGGGGTGTCGCCCAACTAACGGTGCCTCCTCGCGGTACGGCAAATCAGCCTGTGTCCCGTAAGCTTTATCACTAGACGCTACGACAAGAGCACGGAGGTCGGTGTGCCGACGTGCTGCCTCGAGCAAATTCCATGTGCCCTGAATATTTGAGGTAAATGTCGAAATTGGATTACGGTTCGCAATGCCAACCAGAGTCTGAGCCGCTAGATGGAAGATCACCTCAACTTCGTACTCATTAATCGTTCTTTCGAGTAGGTGGTAAGCTTCTAGCGATCCCTGAACGACGTTCACTCGTTGGTTGAGACCAAGTCGTCGAAAATTAGCCCTGGGCACCGCATCGCGAACCAACGCAACGACTTCTGCTTTCTGTTCTACTAACCATGCCGTCAGCCACGAACCAAGTAGGCCGGTCGCTCCGGTTACTAACACTCGCCGGTAATGCCAAGGTTGCTCAACAGTCACAATATTCTCTCGTTAGGTTGTAAGTTCTGACCATGAATGTGTGGCAACATCTAAATCACGAACCGTTAAGGTGTTACGTCCTCCAACATCAAGATTATTCAGCATCAAATCCACATAGAACTTACAAATATTTATCCGGCGAAAACCAGATACAACTAGCAGGCTGGCGGGTGCATTACTACCGCGCTGACGCCCAACATACAGTTTCTGTTACGGTTGTGCGACTCATACTTACGCTATCGCATGTCTTTTTCTGTAGACCGAGTATGGCAAGCATCTCCAACTGACCCGCCAAGATTCAAAAAAACAGTAGGCTTCCGCTTTCTCACTTACAGTCATACAGTTATAAGTAAACGAAAATACAATGTTCAAAACATGAACAAGATCATCTCGCAGCCAAAGTTCGTTTGTCAAGACACCCTATCGGCGTTACCAAAAAGCTGTACTGCGCATTAGAATCGATCCAGCCTGCCCCCACAGAATGGACAAGACAGGTACTGCCCACACATTGGAAATCTTTGTCGAGAGAATGAGATTCAATTCCGAAAGCACCTGGTCCATTACGAACTTCTATGTCGAGCACATTTTCAATTGACGTCAGTGTGACTTGCTCAGGCAAACCTGTAACACGCGGCAAACGTGTAAAAACACTTAAGGATGGTTAATTAGCGCCCTTCTCTATCACGTGAAGT
>DTWD01000241.1 GCA_012963185.1 Acidobacteriota bacterium | reverse complement strand
ACTCCCTCTTTTATACCAAATGGGCTGCAAGCCCACGTTCTGATGATTATCTTGTCCGGATGGCAACTACTTTCATTGATGCGTTGGACCTGGGTCAGCAGTCGGCTATCGATTACCTCGGCATTTCGTTTTCGGCGCTGGATTACGCTGGTCATCGCTTCGGGCCTCGTAGCCACGAAGTGCAGGACATCTTAATTCGACTCGACGAAACGCTCGGCCATCTTTTTGACCATTTAGACGCCACAGTTGGTGAGGGAGGCTATGTTGTGTCCTTGTCGGCTGACCATGGCGCCCTTCCGATTCCAGAGGAGTTAGTCAGCCAACAAATTGACGCCGGACGAATTCCAGCAGCTGACATCGTGAGTGCCGCTGAACATGCTGCTGCGGAGTTCCTCGGGCCAGGTGAACATGTTGCTCGATTCGAAGAGCAAGACTTTTATTTCTCACCAGGTGTATACGACCGCCTCGCTGAGAAGCCGGGGTCTCTTGATCAGATCGCCGATGCTATCGAATCGATTGAAGGGATTGCGCGAGTATATCGTGCTGATACGATTCGAGATCGACGAGACACAGGCAACTCAGTCGAACGCGCACTCGCCCGTAGCTACTATCCTGGTCGCAGTGGAGACTTACTCATCGTGGTTCGACCGTACTGGACGACATCAACGAATGCAGCGGGTCATGGCACAAGCTATGGTTATGACACACGTGTGCCAATTCTGCTCATGGGTTCTGCCATCTTACCTGGTCAGTACCTCGCACCTGTCACTCCAGCAGACATTGCACCGACGCTGGCCTATCTGAGTCGGATTACACTCGCATATGCCGATGGACGTGTCCTCCACGAAGCACTCATCGGTCTGCAGTAGTCGTCGTATAGGTGTTAGATTACCTGTCAGAACTCGAACTCATCTGAAGCATTCAGTTTGCCAGATCTTCAAACAGTGCATGGATCCGTTCGAGGCCGCCACGCAGATAGTCAGGCTGTAAACCGAAACTGATCCGCAAGTGCTGATCGAGGTTGAAGTGATCTCCCGGCGCAACAAGTGTGCTCTTTTCCTTAATCAACCGTTCTACAAATGTTGTCGAGTTCACGTCTACGGCGTAGCGTGGGAATGCGATCGCCGATGCGTCGGGCGGGACAATTGAGAACAGGTCGCCATGTGAGCGCATCCACTCTTCGAAAATTGGGTAGCCGCGACGTATGTAGTCTCGCGTGCGCTTCAATAACTTTGTTTGCACATCGGGTGCCAAGGCGATTGCCGCAAGTTGATTTGAGAGTGTCGCTATGGCGATCGTCGTATATTCATGACGCGCCCAAGCTGCGTCGATTACGTCCGGTGCGGCGACAATCCAGCCAACGCGCAAACCTGGGAGCCCATAGGCTTTACTCAGACTGTTGTTAGCCAATACCTTGTCGTAGCGATTCCAGAATGAAGGAGTCTTCTCGTCGGTCAGACGCTCAGTGCCACTGTAGACTTCGTCGGCCAGTAACCAGGCACCCACGCGATCAGCTGCCGCAACGACTGCGTCCATCTCACTCGACGACATGATGTGACCAGTCGGATTGTTTGGGTTACAGACAGCAATGACCTTGGTGTGATCTGTGACGGCACGGTTGAGTGAATCAACGTCGAGTGCCCATCCTTGGTCGCTTGACAAATCGAACGTGCGAACACTGATTCCCAAGTTCTGTGCTGCACCCCAGATCTGCATGTAGTTTGGGGTCATGACTGCAATTTCGTCACCTGGCTCAAGCAGGGTTTGTAGTGAGATAAGGTTTGCCTCAATACACCCAACTGTGACCAGAACATGTGCGGACGTCGCATTTGGATAAAGTGCAGCGATTCGATCACGTAACTCCGGTATGCCGTTGGCTTGTGGATAAGTAAACTCGGTCGAAAGGAGGCGCTCGATCTGATCCGGGTCAGGAATTAAATCCCGGACAGTCGCCGGATGCACACCGCTCTCCGACAGGTTGTAATCAACAAGATTTTCCCACTTCGACATCAATCGTTCCATTACGAACGGTTGGAAATTTGACATGTAGTAAGCTCCGAATTAAGACTGACTCCAGTTAGTGCTGGTTGTTACTGTCGCTGCGTTTTCCGTGCAGTGACATCGCGTAACAGTAATTATAGCTCGCGTCTGGTTTTTAATGGCTAAGCAGTAGAATTCACTACTCGTCACTCGAAAGCCTTGCCGGACGTTTCACTTCACTGGCACACGATGATATCGGATTACTCTGCGACGAAGAGTTCGTGCATTACCATGACCAGCGATGTCTAAGAATCAACATACTACGCCTCTTCGTGTAACGATGGTCACGCCGCATCTACCACCTACGCAGGCGGCGAACGCCTTATTACCAGTTGTGATTGCATCGGCGCTCGATTCGGTTGAAATCCAAGCACGCTTCATTACGCATCCGCCTGCAGAGGTGTCCGAGGTGTGTTATGTGTCGCAACGGGGTCGAGGACTCTGGGCGCGTACACCAATGGGTGGCGTGACTGCCGCGACACGGATCGCCCTACTTGCCGCAACCCAGATCGCAGCTAGTGACGTCGTGCATCTTCATGGGAATGGCCTACTTGTTGAGGTTGCCAACTGGTTAGCGGTGCGGTTCGGTAGGCCTCGTGTCATCACGCTGTACGGAACCGACATCTGGCATCACGACCCACTTCGTCATCGGCAGTTCGGGCAGGTGGTGAGACAAGCCGCGACACGGGTTTTTTACAGTCAAGGATTACTCGACTTCGCGCGTGACCAACTCGACTTAGCTATTGATCCTTCGGAGGTCATTCATGCACCGGTGGCGCCGACTTTTCATGAGCTAGGCGTGGATGAACGGCGAACACTCCGCGCCGAACTTGGACTGCACGCGTCGCTCGTTTTGTTGACTGTAAAGCGACTGCATCCGGTTGCTGGTTATGAGGATCTCCTACGGGCGATGCCTGCAATTTGTGTGCGCTATCCGGACGTCAAACTTTTGATCATTGGAGAGGGTGAGTCGCGGTTTGCACTTGAGACGTTAACCCGCGAGCTTCGACTTTCGGACCATGTTCAATTTCTTGGTAGCATTCCAAACGAAGAGCTGTGGCGCTATTATGCGTCTGCCGATTTGTTTGTACTCCCATCACGTCTCGAATCTTGGGGAACCGTCATGCTTGAGGCACTTGCTTGTGGAACAACTGTGGTGGCGACTGATACAGCTGGCGGGTGTGAGGTAGCGGCAATCTTTCCGGACGACGTGCAGTTGACGCTACGTGAAAATCCAGAGGTTCTTGCGAGCACGGTTATTGCTGCTGCCGAGAGTCGACGTCGAACTACCCAGACAACCCAAAGTCGACTACTTACGGAATTTGGGGTTGAGGCCTGTGCCGCCCAGTACGCGACTGTGTACCGTAGTGTTAGCAAGAAGCTCTAGGTTTTTATTCTTGGAGGGATAAGGCACTACGGGACCTCTGGCTGGTCAACGCTAGAGGTTTTGTCGACATTTTTCGATAAATTCATCCTGTTCAGGAATGCCTGGATGACCGTCGGCTCCGGCCTGCCAAGCTGCCTTTGCCGCATCGGTCCGACCAACTGCGGCTAGGGCTTTCCCTTTCCAATAATGAGCCCGTGCCTCACGAGGCTTCGACCCTCGGCCAACATGGAGGTTATCGGGATAGGTCAACGCAGACTCGAAATCTTGGAGAGCTAATACCGCGTCTCCATGCTGAAGATTGGATATTCCACGCTCGATGTGAGCACTCACGAAGACTGCCCAATTATTGGTATCACCTTCCCAATTTGAGTAGGCGGAGTTTTCGAGCACGTCTAATGACTCATCGTAACGGCTCTCATGTAAATAGGTACGTGCAAGCAACGTGTTGACGTCACCTCGCCGTGACGAACTGGGAGAGATTTCTTCAAGACACTGAATGGCCTCATTGGGACGGTCAAGACTGTTCAGCACGTTGGCCAGATCACGACGTGCCACTTGGTCACTCGGCCTAGCGACCACTGCTTGCTCAAACCAGCGTGCCGCGTCTTCTAGGCTTCCTTGCTGTTTCCAAGCGTACATTCCCAAGTTTCTAAACGCGACACTCAAGGTTGGATCTTGAGAAACTGCCGATTCCCATTGTTTCTTGGCATCATTGAGTCGGCCGAGTGATGCCAATAGATTCCCCAAGTACAGATGAGCGCGGCTATCATCTGGAGCCTGCTGGGTCGCGTATTCTAAGATTGAAATCGCCTCCACTTGCGACGGAAAGACATAATCACTGTGACATGCTGCTGCTTGTTGCAAGTACGCCGCCGCTTGTTTTACCTGGCCATTTTTCTCCGCGAAGTACGCCAGGTAATAAAAAGGTAGTGGGCGTACCTCTTCGGCGAGATGACCGTTGACAGAGGACGCACGTAGCAGGTCGAAGGCTTCACGATATCGTCCAAGATCAGCAAAAAACAGGCTCAACTCGAGAAAAGCGAATTCTGGTTCCCCAACGAATTCTTGAACTTCACCAACGAACTGAGCCCAACCACTCCCATTTACCAGTGATTGGACTGCATATGGCACTAGGCGTGTCGTGCCACACTCAATTGCATCATCTGCTAGGACGCTTGCGCGT
>DTWD01000240.1 GCA_012963185.1 Acidobacteriota bacterium | reverse complement strand
GGCATCATTAGCCAGCGCATTTGCAATTTCATCGAACGCCCGCTCCGTACTTATCGCGGGACTTGTGGGGAGTTCGATCTGCATCAAGATGGCAACTTGTGACTCGTGTGGCAGGTTAATTTCGTACCGTCGCGCAGCACCATCTTCTCGGATGATCTCAAGGCAGCGAGTATCAAGGTATTCAACAGCCGAGACGTCTAATGCCGACGCCTGTGGGTCACGCCATGCATTTTTCGCAGACTGTCGGAGCATCCATGTCAGTTCAAGTGCTGCCTGCTCATTTGGGAGCGGGATCCAAACGAGTGCTATTTTTGGAATTGATTCGACGACTCCAAAAGTAATTTCCGTGATTACGCCTAGCGTGCCTTCCGAGCCGATGAAGAGATCGATTAAGTCCATTCCTGGTTCCGCAAAGTAACCAGCTGAACACTTTTCGAGAGTCGGCACGGTATAGCTTGGTATCGAGATACGCTGGAGTACGCCCTCCGTGACGATTTCAAAATACCCGTCTGGATGGGCCGTTGTTTCGCCGCGGTCCAGCTCGAGCACCTCGCCATTCGCGAGAACCACAGTGAGTCCGCGGACCCAGTCGCGGGTAGTCCCGTATTTGAATGTCGTAGCGCCAGCGGCGTTGGTGGCTACGACACCACCAGCGAAAGCGCCATCAAAGGTCGGCACAGGTGGGTAGTACTTACCTGCTCGCTCAAGCGTCGCCTGAAGAATTGCGAGAGGCACCCCCGGTTGTAGCACGACCTCATCTTGATTGACTGCAAGAATCCGATCGAACCGTTGCATGTCCATCACAATATCGCCCATTGGTGTGGCGCCGCCTGTTAACGAAGACTGTGCTCCGATGGGGAGAACGCTTTGTGAGTGGAGGAGAAGTGCCGCGACGTCACTTTCTGTAACTGGCCTGGCCACACCGGCGGCGTGACCATTTGGATAATGAGCGGCGTCTTCCGAAACAGCTTCTAATGCATCGGGTGCCGTAGAGATATCTGGCTCAATAGCTTTGGTGATGGGTGGCCGAGCAGTGATTCGGTGCGACGACATAGGGTCGGCATTATAGGACTGTTTTATCGATGCAATGTGTCTTGATTGTCAGTTCTAGCATCGAACGGAAATAGGATGGTACAGTTCGTTACATGCTCAGTCATGATTTACGTCGGTTGGCAGTCACTTTCATGATCTCTTTGGGAGTGGTCTCATCCGCTTGGGCACAGCAGCAGGATGATGATGTCGTCGCGCGGGTTGGTGGCGATCCAATTACTTTTGCTGATCTTGAGGAGGCTTGGCAGCGGAATGATGCTTCTTCTCGACTTCGAATGTTGCAGGATCTCTATGAGACGCGCCGGCGAGCGCTTGACATCATTGTTGGGGAACGACTCATCGCCCGCGAGGCCGAGATCCGGAATATAACCAGAGACGCGCTACTTGAATCAGAACTTCCCAGTCGCTCTTTGCCGGTTACGGACGAACAAATCGCACTCGTCTATCAACGCAATCAGGCACAATTCGGCGATCGAACCCTTGAACAAATGAGCCCAGAAATTAGGATGTTTCTTGAGCGCCAACGTCCTATGCAGGCACTGCACGCCTACATGAACGAATTGCGGCGAGAGGCAGTTGATGATGTCGTGGTTACACTCGAACCACCTCGGCAGGAGATTGAGGTGTTGGCAGAAGACCCGGTACGCGGACCTGAAACCGCGCCCATTGAAATAGTTGAGTTTTCTGACTTTGATTGTCCGTACTGTCAACGGGCCACAAATACCATCGCGAGAATACTTGATGAATACGGCGATCAGATTCGATTTGTGTACAAAGATTACCCCCTACCGAGTCATCCGAATGCATTTAAAGCCGCTGAGGCAGGAAATTGTGCGAATGACCAGGGTGCATTCTGGCCATTTCATGATCGGCTGTTCGAGAGTCAAGGGGCACTTGATGTTGCATCGCTAAAAACATATGCGAGTGAATTAGGTCTGGAGGCGGAAGCATTTGTGGCCTGTCTTGATAGCGGGAGGCATGCGTCGAGAGTTGACCGCGATTTAGAAATCGGTTCCGGGTACGGTGTATCGTCAACCCCGACGCTGTTTGTCAATGGGCGTGCAGTTATCGGTGCGATGTCCTATGAAAGTTTCGTGGAAATTATTCAAGAAGAATTGTCACGCTAAACGATGGCAGAGCGGCACTTTTTCCAGCAGGGAATTGACGGGGCTTCGCTGTCTGGACTCTTGCTTATCGGCGTGCTGAGCGCGTCGTGCGGTGAGACCAGAGAGATGGATCAGAGACAAGTCGCTCCAGTGGAAATACTAAGGGCGCCGGCCGTCGGAAACGACGAGGAACGCTTTCAACAGCTGCGAGCTGATACCTTAAAACTGATGATCGAAGCAGCGAAAAGAGAGTTGGAGATTGGACCTTTTCAAAGGCAGATTGATGTGACCGTTACACAGTCACTTACAGATATGAAGGGTGCAGCCGACGCGTTAGAGAAAGTTGCTACAGGCCTTGAAGACTTGCTCAGTCAATAGTCTTTAAGATAGCGTTCTCGCCTCTGTGTTCTGAGTGGGAGCCGGACAATAATACTGAGGAGCTATTACCTTGGTGATCTAGTTCCCTGTTAATAGGGCCGCTTCGCCAGCTAACCACCCCTCGTATTCCGTTTGTGTTTGAACGGTTACGAAGCCGCGCATTCGGTAGTGTCCTAAGCCACACAGCTGGGAGCAGTTCACCTCATAGTTACCAGCCATTGTCGGGACCCACCAGACCGGAATCTGGATTCCTGGAATTGCGTCCTGCTTTACGCGCATTTCATTGATTGCAAAACTGTGAATAACATCCAGCGACGAAAGATAAATGATGACCGGTTTGTCGACCGGCACGTTCATTTGGTTAATAGAAACGATGTCATCGACCCCGTTTGGGTCACTGCGGTCAAGACCGGTCGCGTTAGTCGGAGTGATTTGACTAATGTCACGCCGGCCAAACCGACCATCGGCACCGGCGTAATGTGAATGCCACTCGAATTGTTTTGCTATCACGTGGACAACAGTGGCTTCTTCGTCCGGCGGAACATCATTGACGCGGTTAGCCCATGCTGGAATCGCGAAACCTACAAGGATGACGGTTTCGACTACGGCAACTGCAATTTCGAGGTATCTCGAAGTATGACTCGTAACTCCTGTGTAGTCAGCTTTTGGATTGGCACTCTCGCGAAATCGAATCAAGGTGTAAACGTAAAAGCTACCCCAACCAACGAGGAGCACGGCCATAAGCCAGTGCACTATGACGATCATTTCGTCGATTTCTGCCGCATGGGCGGAAGCCTGTATCGGCAAGCCGAGAAATTCACCCATTTACGCTCTCCCTTTGGACCCAACGTGTTGCACTTGTGAGTCGACCGCGCCTTCGTTCCCCAGCGCTTGCCGCGAGCGCTTCAGTAAATGAAACATGAATGCGACAAACCCACTTAACACGCCACCGGTAACACCCAAAAGTGTGAAGACGGCCCAGTTTAAACTTCGGGCTTCATCTGACCCAGTCTCCAACCCAAAACAGATTGGACATGCCCAGACCTCCGCTGGTGTGAAGAATATTAAGAGGGCGACAACACTGATGCTACGAACGAACGACATGGTCTGCATAGGCATAAACCTTAAATTTAACGAATCCCGAGCTCTCGTGTTTTTCGAATGAATTGCACGGCATACACGGCCATCCCAAGCGCGACACAGAGGGAGCCGATCGCAAACAAAAGGTGTCCCGTTTCACCGCGGCTACTCTGGAATGTGGTGATGGCCCAAAACGTCGTGAACAACGCCAGAAGGATTGAGGCCACGATAAACACGATGTGGATAGCGCGTAGAGACATGATAACAACTGACTAGTGAGCCGCTGGTGTTTCCACAGTGGGGGCATTTGCGTTCGGAAGACTGAAGTAAGTCCCTACTTTATCGCTGTGACCCATGAGCGGAATAAAAATTATTACGAGGAAGAACAAAGCAGTAACGAGCAACGACCCAATAATCAGACCGATGCCTCCTCGTGATAGGGGAACAGGTTTTTTTTCTTCGAGCAAGTGCATGAAGAAACTCACGACCAACGAACCTTTTGTTGCGGCGATCACAAGAGCGATCGTCACCGCCAGCGGAACCGCAACATCCAGGTAGGACACTCCTACTGTGAGTGTCGTTAACACGGCCAGCGATGCCGCGACTTTTTTATAGACCGCAATGTGGTGTTGAACGTCGTCACTCATGAACTCTCCACCCGATGACTATGAACGTAATTCGTTAAGCGTTCGTTAGTTAGAGTAAATACAGCACCGGAAATAGGAATATCCAGACAAGATCGACAAAGTGCCAGTAAAGTCCGGCTGCTTCAATCCGGTTCGTGAATTGCGTCTTGTTGGTCTCCCAGAGCTTTGAGCCAGGTCCAAGGAAATACGCATTCACCACTACGCCACCAACGATGTGTAATGCGTGTAACCCGGTCATGGTGAAGTAGATGGCTAAATAGGTGCTTGTCCAGGGAAAGTTCCCGATCTCGAACTCGTGGTTGTACTCAAAACCTTTGACGACCATAAAAAGAAGCGAGAGGCCAATGGTTGCACCCATAAACTTCTTGAAGCCAGCAAGGTTGTCCATCTGGAGTGACGCGTACGCGAACACCATCGTCACACTCGAGCCGATAAGCACTACTGTATTGAACGTACCCATCGGTACGTTTAGCACGTCAGCACCGACTGGCCACTCTGGCGCCATCAGGCGTAATAGGACATAGGACGAAAAGAGGGCGCCGAAAAGCATGACTTCTGACGCCAAGAAGAGCCAGATACCGAGTTTGACGTTCGTGAGTCCAGTATCAGGTCGTTCGTCAACGATGTACGGAATATCCATAGACACGTAGTTATACCCTTGCCGGTTCAGCGGAAGTTTGGTCTGGTTCGCCCTGCATCAGGAAGTCTTTTTCGGCCCCTGGGACGCTGTATTCGTATGGTCCTCGATGGACAACCGGCGGCGTGGCAAAGTTTCCGTGCGGCGGTGGTGAAGGTGCTTCCCATTCAAGAGTCGTCGCGTCCCACGGATTGTCCCCGACTTTTTCGCCGTTCTTGATGCTATTAAAGAAATTAAAGATAAAGAAGAGCTGGAAGAAGCCGAGAGTCCAGACCCCAATGCCAATCACTTCATTCAGGTAAAGCACATCCTGGTTCATTACGTACTGGGCACCACCGTCATACATTCGACGATTCATCCCGGAGAGCCCCTGGATAAACATCGGCATAAAGACAACATTAATAGCAATGAACGATCCCCAGAAATGGATTTTGCCCAGCATGTCGTTCATCTTGCGACCCGTGGCTTTCGGAAACCAGTAATAGATTCCACCAAACAATGCCATGAGAGTCCCAGGGGCCACGACGTAGTGGAAGTGCCCGATTACGTAGTAGGTGTCGTGTAGGTGTAAATCTGGCGCAGACAAACCGAGCGGGAGACCAGTCAGTCCTCCAATTCCAAACATAGGTAAGAACGCCAGGGCAAAGAGCATTGGCGTTGTGTAACGAATCGATCCGCCGTACAGCGAGATAAACAGTGCTGACAAGATGACGACTGACGGAATCGAAATAATCATCGTCGTCGTCTGGAAGAAGGCGCTCATCGTCGTCCCCATGCCGCCGAGTTTGAGGGGCTTCGAGAGTTCGGCCTGGACGTGCGAAACATCAGCCCGGAGGTGGGACAGGCGTCGGGATCCTGTCCGGAGCGACGTCG
>DTWD01000239.1 GCA_012963185.1 Acidobacteriota bacterium | reverse complement strand
CCCCAGGATCGCCCGCCGAAGTTGCGCGGCAATTCCGGCGGATCCGCCAACAGCGATCGAGTCGGGCAGGTCCTTCGGGGTGAGTGCAGGAGCCGTAGGAGATGATTCCGCGGGATTCAGGTTAGACACGGGTAGTCCTTAAAAGGTATATATTTGGTACATAATGGTTTTACTATAAACGCCGAATGGTACTCATGCAAATGGGCAGATTTCTTGACATCACTCAATGCGCCAGGCTAATGTTTATTTATAGTTAGTCAAAAATTATCTTATCGTTAGACCGATTTCATCAAGAGGACTAAAAATGGCTCATGATGGGTTAATGAATCGATCGATTGTCGCTGGCGGTGAAGTTTTAGAGCTCGTAACGACAGTCAATCAAGGTCGTAGGTGGGGTGAGTTCCCGGGAGGTAAGTCCTGATGGCATTTCCGTCCAGTACCCGTTATCTCATCATTGGCGCGGGCGTTCATGGTTTGAGCACGGCTTACCATCTGGCTCTGCAGCTTAAGGCACGCAATCAGGGGCGGGGTGAAGACATCCTGGTTCTCGACAAAACTGCACTCGGCGCGGGCGCGTCGGGAATTGCCTGTGGCGTGGTTCGAAACAACTACTTTCAGCCTGCCATGCGTGAACTAATGGCACACAACGTCGACGTCTGGGAAAGCGATCCTAAAGCCTTTAGTTATCATCCGGTGGGTTATATGCAGATCAGCCCTGAGTCAATGCATTCGGATATTGCCACCATCGCCGAGCAGCAGAAAGAAATCGGCTACGAGTCGGTCTTCGTTGAGGGCAAGCAGGAATCGACCGACTACATGAAAACAATTGTGCACGACTGGCAGGCGCAGGGCATCACTTCGGTATTGCATGAGAAGCGCGGCGGCTATGCCAATAACACCGGGGCAGTGTACGGCCTTGGCGGAAAGGCCGAAGCCGAGGGTGTTCGCATCATGACTGGCGTCACAGTTCAGGGCTTTGAGAGTGGCAACGGCAGCAGCGCCATTACGGCCGTCCATACCAATCGCGGAACAATCCAGTGTGATTACGTTATCGTTGCGGCGG
Organism: Acidobacteriota bacterium; assembly: GCA_012963185.1. Next base: position 604 of record DTWD01000239.1, on the reverse strand, counting down.
GGCCATGGGTCAAGAGCGTATGGGAAATGCTCGAGTTACCGCGCGCCGTCACGATCAAGGGTGCAGATGGCGCGTTGCACGAGAATGTTCCAACGTGGGTGTTTTGGTCGCTTCAGGAAGGGACCCTTGGAGTGGATCCTAATTTGCAACAGACCAACGATGGCAGGATGCCGCCCGTGATCCATGTGGACACTGATGCACCGCTCCATTCTTGTGTTGACGGTTCATTGGTTACGGATCAAATGTGGGGTGTCTACTACAAACCTGATTTTCACTTTGGCGGCGTTCAAGGCGGCGCGGCCCCTTTTAAGGTCGAAGCCGATCCAGACGACGTAGCAGTTGATCCTTACGGGCCAGAATCGCCTGATTTTGTTGTTGGGGAAGAGTTTGCTCACATGTGGGTTTCGGCACTTGCTCATTGCCAGAAGCGGTTTGAAGGGCAGATGCCAAAATATAAAAATGAACCTTCGGGTGGAATCGGTGCATTTTCTCCGGACAGCTTCCCGGTCTTTGACGTATTCCGGGAAAACTGCTACGTCATTGCAGATTCTAATCACGGGTTCAAGATGATTGGTGTTGGAAAGCTCGTCGCCGAAGAAATCTG
>DTWD01000238.1 GCA_012963185.1 Acidobacteriota bacterium | reverse complement strand
TGGACAACTAAACGAGACATCATCAGTACCTCACACCTTGGCCTTTAAAAGTACAGCGCTAAGTGTTGCAATATAACAGGTTATAGGCAACAGCCGTTTCTATTGTGAACGAAAGTCTCGGTGCTATAATTGCGGGGCCGTGCGAGACAATTTACGGGGCCGAAGAACCCTCCTCTCAGATCAACATAAGGATCTTGAAGCATGAAGCCATCGGCTGTCACTAACGTAACATCTACTCATGTTACTTCTGCCAGACCCGACATTCATTCTGAAAACGTAGAGCTCTCTCACGAACAACTACTTAATTTTTATCGCACTATGTTGCTCTCTCGTCGTCTTGATGACAAAGAGTTGCAACTCAAGAATCAAAGTCTCAGTTACTTCCAGATTAGTGGTGCCGGACATGAAGCTATCCAGGTTGCAGCAGGTTTAGCACTAAGGCCTGGATTCGACTGGGTCTTCCCTTATTACCGCGACCGCGCACTTTGCCTCACACTCGGCATCACCCCTTCCGACATGCTTCTGAATGCTGTTGGATCAAAAGATGATCCTAATTCAGGCGGGCGGCAAATGCCGACGCATTGGTCGTCGACCGAACTTCGCATTGTTTCGTCATCGAGCTGTTGCACTACTCAATGTCTCCACGCAGTTGGTGCAGCAGAAGCTAGTGGCCTCCTCCAGAACCTTGCGACATCTGCTGCAAGCATTTCGGATCAACAAGATGAAGTTGTATTGGTAACTCTAGGTGACGGTCAGACGAGCGGTGGTGAATTTTGGGAATCGCTGAATACCGCCAGTAACCGCAGGCTTCCTGTCGTCTACCTCGTAGAAGATAACGGATACGCGATCTCGGTACCAGTCGAATTTCAGACCCCAGGCGGGGACATTGCGAGACTCGTTGAATCATTTCCTAGTTTAAAAGTTATACGTGTTGACGGCACCGACGCCATAAAAAGTATGAGTGCGATGACCGAAGCGGTAGCTCACGCCAGGAAACGCTCCGGACCAGCTCTTGTACGTGCACAGGTCACACGCCCATACTCCCACTCGATGTCGGATGACGAAAGCAGCTACAAGACAACCGCTGAGCGAGAAGCCGAGTCATTACAAGACCCGCTTCGTCGATTCGCAGATTTTCTTCGCACGGAAAGATATGCCACCGACGAAGACCTCGACGCCATCGCATCTGATGTTGACCAGATAGTTCAAGAAGCTACAGATCTCGCGGTCTCTGCACCTAAGCCAGATGCATCGACCGCTGCGCTGTATGTCTACTCACCAACGATCGATCCAACTTCAAGTACTTTTGAAGCAGAAGCGACTATTGACGGACCGCTTGAAACGATGGTTTCAGCCATCAATCAAACTTTATTTGATGAAATGGCTCGCGATCCGCGCATTGTTGTATTTGGGGAAGATGTCGCTGACGCAAGCCGGACAGAAATTCTAAGCGAGGTAAGAGGTAAGGGTGGCGTCTTCAAAGCAACACTTGGCCTACAACGTGAATACGGGCGTAACCGCGTATTTAATTCGCCATTAGCCGAGGCAAACATTGTTGGCCGCGCGATCGGCATGGCGCTGCGCGGACTTAAGCCAGTGGTCGAAATCCAGTTTTTTGACTATATCTGGCCTGCGATGATGCAAATCCGTGATGAATTGACCATGCTTCGATACCGCTCCAATAACGCTTATAGTTGTCCTGTAGTAATTCGTGCGCCGATCGGCGGGTACCTGAGAGGCGGCGCTCTGTACCACAGTCAATCTGGAGAGAGCATCTTCGCGCACTGCCCAGGACTACGCATTGCATTCCCCTCAACGGCCAGTGACGCGGCTGGATTACTCAGAACGGCGATTCGATGCGACGATCCTGTGCTGTTTCTTGAGCATAAGCACTTATATAGGCAGACTTACAATAAAGACATCTACCCTGGGTCAGATTACACTTTGCCCTTCGCCAGGTCAGTCGTTCGCCGGGAAGGGACAGACCTCACCGTAATCACTTGGGGAGCACTTGTTCAACGAACATTGCAAGCAGCCGAACGGGCAAGTCAGAACGGGCTCGATGTGCGCGTCGTCGATCTGAGAACGATCGCACCTTACGACTGGGAAGGCATCCGGCGTGCAGTACAAGAAACGAACCGTGTCATTATCGCCCACGAAGACCAGATTACGTGTGGGTTTGGTGGAGAGATAGCTGCACGCATTGCTGACGAGTTATTTGATCAACTCGACGCACCCGTAAAACGTGTCGGTGCGCTTGACTGTCCTGTGGCATACAGTCCAGTACTTGAAGAGGCGATTCTGCCGCAGGTTTCAGATGTCTTGGATACTATTCTCGAAGTCGCGAAGTACTAACGCGACCGTACTGAGAAAAACACATCGCCACAATAGACCCGTGCGCAACACTATCAGTTTCGTTGCTGCCAGCATCCAATCGATTTTCTTTTTTCTCAGCCTGTGGGCAGTCACCACGAATGCATCACACCATCTTGAGTCTCTTCGACCTACCGGTGGTCTCGCCCCACATATTGTTGGTCAATTCAGAGACCTCTCGGTATTTCAACAATCTTCATCTGGCGAATATTTAGTCTTCGACCGTGGAGCACAATCAGTCTATCGCATCAATAATCGGTCCGAGTCGGCCACAGAAATCGTCAACATTGGTCCTGAAGCCGGTCACATTCTTGGCGCCAGTGCATTCGACTTGGGACCAAATGACCGTTTCGTCGTCGCCGACGCACCGAGCGGGCGAGAACGCGTTCAAATCTTTGACGCAACAGGAAAACAACTGGATAGTTTCCGAATACCCGGACAAGCTGCTCCGCGTGTCACTCTCGGCAATGTCGTTTTAAACGGCGTGGGGTCACTTGTCTTCAGCGGGAATACCATACTCATGAATCAACCTGAACTTGGTGGCCTCATAACAAAATTTAGTTTACGGGGACAGCCGTACCATACCTTTGGCACATTTCGACGGACCGGACATGAAATAGATCGAGACGTGCATCTGGCACTTAACAGTGGCCTCCCACTCACGAGCCCAGATGGCAGCTACTATTTCGTCTTTCAGACTGGACGGCCAATGTTCAGAAAATACGATGCCTCTGGAAACTTGCTATTCGAGCGCCACATTGAAGGAACAGAGACTGACTCATTGGTGAACAGCTTGCCAACAATCTGGCCGCAGAGAACTGATCCCGATGGACGAACACTACCGGTCGTCCCTCCCAGTGTCAGAACTGCAGCTGTTGATCAATCTGGGAATCTCTGGGTTGCCTTGTCGGTCCAATTTCTATACGTCTACGATCCCACCGGCGAAAAGATTCGGACGATTCGCCTAGACGCCGCGGGGCTTGTCTCCGTCTCGAGTCTGTATTTTCCAGACGACACAACGATGCTGGTTGCACCAGGCGGCTATGAGTTCACGGTTTGGTAGACGCTATCCGCTCTAACTAAGACAAAGAGGAAACATTTAAAACAATCAGGACGGTGCGAAACAATCCGGTCCGCAGTTTGACCTGCGAGTCGGATATTTCGGTAAAACCTAACCTACTGAACTTACCGTGATTCGACTTGCTTAAGTGCTTCGTCGATCAATATCTGATTATCTTCTTTTGTAAGATTTCGCCGAATCAGCTTAGAAGCAATCGACAATGACAATTCAACTGCTTCTTCTCGAATCTGCGAAACCGCCCGATCCGTTTCCAATTGAATCTGTCGCTCCGCATTCTGAACGATTACTTGTGCCTCGTTCTGTGCCTGCTGACGCAAGTCATCTCGCACTTTCTCTGCATCGACCCGCGTTTCAGACAAGATCGAATCTGCCTCTGCACGAGCCTTGCTCAGAATTGCCTCCGCGTTTCGCTGGGCCTGCTCAAGCTCTTTCCGAGCTTGCTCGGCGTCATCCAGCGACTTGCGAATGCCCTCCTGCCGCTCTTCAAGTGCCACAAGCAACGGCCCCCAGGCAAACTTCTTGAGCAGTGTTAGCAGGACCACAAAAACAAGAATGGTCCAAATAAACAGCCCAGGTTCAACCTGAACAAGAGGATTGTCCATGGATAGCCTAGTTTACTGTCAACAGCAGGATGAGTAGCGCGAAGACTTCAGCCAAAATTGCCACGCCTTCAAGCAAGAATAACGGCAGGTTGATGGCTCCGGTAATTTGAGCAGCCGCACTCGGTTGACGAGCAATGCCCTCAGCGGCGGCGGCAGCGAATCGACCGATGCCCAATCCCGCACCGATGACAATCAGTCCGAGTCCGATACCGACTCCAATTAAATGCAGGTTCTCCATTCAGATAATCTCCGTTCTTGGTCTATTTTGACTAATGATGCACGTTAATGGCCATACCTATAAATACCGACGACAACAGCGTAAACACATACGCTTGTACGAGGACGACAATAATTTCGAGTGCGTTAATGCCAACAGCAAGAGGCACGGACACGAC
>DTWD01000237.1 GCA_012963185.1 Acidobacteriota bacterium | reverse complement strand
TGCCGGTGAGGGACTAAACGTTACGGTTGAGCTTGTGCGGCGAGGTTACAGTGAAGCGGACATCGAAAAACTGTGGGGTGGTAACTTGCTGCGTGTACTGCGCGAAGTTGAGTCGGTGGCGCTGCGGTTAGGAGAATCTTGACCGTATGGTGCTTCAATGAATTCCGTCGTTTGATTTACTTGGTTTTGATTACGTTAGAGTGAATGACCGTTATCAGTGGATGCACATTGCCGTCAGCTCTTGACTCCGGTTTTGTTAAGGAGTGGTTTTCAACCACTCCAAGTAAACAGACGACTATTTTTCTTGACTACGACGGCACGTTAACGCCGATAGTTTCTCGACCAGAGGAGGCGATACTTGACGTGTCGACGCGTGAAGTACTCGCTCGTTTGTCGGCACAATGTCCGGTGACCATCGTCACAGGAAGGGACATTAGTGTTGTTCGAGAATTTGTTCGACTCGATCAAATTGGCTATGCCGGTTGTCATGGCCTTGATATTCGGGGTCCTGTGGGGAGTGGACTGAGGCATGAAGTCGCTCGTGAGTGGTTACCGTTACTGAAAGCGGCAGAGAGCAGCTTAAAGCGTCAGTTGGATGGGATCGAAGGAGTGATCGTAGAGAGGAAACGTTACAGTTTGTCCGCGCACTATCGTCTCGTCGATCCGCGAGACACCATTCACGTTGAGAAGGCCGTATCAGCCGTGCTCATGCGTTACCCGAAACTCAGGCGAGAGGACGGGAAAATGCTGTATGAGCTGCGTCCTGATATCAACTGGCATAAGGGGAGTGCGGTGGCTTGGATGCTAGAAGCAACGTCAAATTCTGCTTCTGGTGCTATTTATATCGGTGATGACGAGACTGACGAAAATGCATTCAAGTTACTATCGAGAACGGGAATAGGCATTTTAGTAGGGCGTGAGCACAAGCAAACCGATGCCCGTTATCGTGTGGAAGATCCGCGCCAGGTGATTCAATTGCTAGAAGGGATTCTTTCTTACCTTACAGAATCGCGCAGTCCCGTTTAACTCACAATTTACTTTTCTGTCACGCCTTAGCAACACCCCACTGTTACATTTTGTGTGGTGCCAATCCCAAACGTCTCTGGTGACAACAATGTTGTTAAGCGGCTACTGGTTGTCGAAGATGACTGCGACATAGTTGGTTTGATCAGACACGCATTGCGTAGTGATGGGTGCCAAAACATTGAAGTGGTTGGTTCTGGACAGGCGGTTCTTGAGAGTATTGGTAACGATCCACCAGACGCTATCATCCGTGACCTCAATTTACCAGATGTAAATGGTTTTGAGGTGGGCCGAATCGGAAGGTCGAGGGCGCAGGGTGGCGAGATTCCGATCATTGTTGTTACGGCGTGTCAGAGTGAAGCGGACCGGGTGTTAGCCCTTGATCTTGGCGCGGACGATTACGTGACTAAGCCGTTCTCGCTTATAGAACTGGTGGCACGGGTCCGTGCGGACGGTGAAGTCCGGTCTCCAGGTGTTTACCGAGGTAAGCATCTTAATGCAGATTTTGCTGTGATCGCGATTTCGGTCGATGGCCAGCCGATTCGTTTGACCCGTCGAGAATTCGGGTTGCTGCATTACCTGGTTCCAAATAGAAACCGTGTTCTAACACGCTGGCAACTCATTCATCGTGTATGGCGAGGAGTGGACGAAATTGATGCGCGGACAGTTACCGTACACGTCGGTCGTTTACGGGCCAAGCTTGGCAAAGCAGGTGAGCAGATTGATATTCTTTTTGGCGTTGGCTATCGTTTTGTTGAGGGACAATCGTAGCTCTTATTTTTCAGGATAGTTCCCTTCATTTGAATCACTTAGAGGCGTCATTGGTTGCTGGCAGAGAATCACTACGATACCATTTAGAGGCACGGTAAGGTGACCCTGGAGGAGCCATAAAGTTGGATAAAAATCTGCAAAATAGTGCAGATTTTCAGCCGCAAATAGAGCTGCTCAAAGAGCGTCTACTCACGATGGGCAGCGAGGTTGAGGGGCAGGCACGTTCAGCTGTGCGCTCACTGGTTGACCGAGATCTTGAGCGTGCTGAAAAAACCTTTGTGGGGATGCCACAATTAATGCTTCTCATATCCAAATTGACAAGCTCTGTTTTGAGCTAATAGCGAGTTCCCTGCCTAATCATGAAGACGTTCGTACCGTTATTTCTGGCATCAAGATTAACAACGATTTGGAACGCATCGCAGATTTGGCAGGCAATATTTCGCAATCGACAGTTCGTTATCTTCAGCACCCTCCGGTGAAACCATTAATTGACATTCCTCGGATGGCCGAATTAGCTCAGACGATGTTGCGTGACTCGCTTAATTCGTATGTTCGACATAGTACAACTTTAGGAACAGAAGTCGTCGTGCGGGATGCTTTGGTCGACGACCTTGAGATGAATGTTTCTCGTGAGTTGGTGGGTGCTATGCTTGGAAAATCAGAGACAATCGAGTCGGCGTTAGACCTGATATTGATCTCACGTCATGTCGAACGAATTGCCGACCATGCCGCTAGTATTGCCGCAGAAGTAATTTTTATGGTTTCGGGTCGTGATATTCGACATCAGCGGAAGGAGAGTTCCACTGTCAGTTGAAGAGGGCGTCGGTCGGATCTTGGTGGTTGAGGATGATCGGGATATCGCTGAATTGATTGCACACCATTTAGGCAAGGCGGGTTATTTGGCGGAAGTTGTGCATTCTGGGGATAAGGTTCTTTCGCTTGTTGAGGATGAGCCTCCCCACTTGATTATTCTTGATCTGATGTTACCCGGACAGAACGGGCTTGATATATGCCGCGCGATTCGATCCGATTCTCGTTCATCAAATATCCCAATCATTATCGTCACAGCTAAGACGGAAGAAACAGATCGTATCGTTGGTCTTGAATTAGGGGCTGATGACTACGTTTCGAAACCATTTAGTCCGAAAGAGCTTATATCCCGTGTGGGGGCGGTGTTACGTCGTGCAAACCGAACCAATACCCTGCCGTCGTTGCTTGAAATCGGTCCAATTCAGGTAGATATAGAAAGCCATCGCGTTACGCTTGATGGTCGTGAGGTTTATCTGACCGCGAAGGAGTTTCTGCTACTGAAGTATTTCGCAGAGCACCAAGAGCGAGTGCTATCGCGAGATATTCTGCTGTCTGATGTATGGGGATATAAATACACGGGTGGAACTCGTACTGTCGATGTGCACGTACGACACCTTCGTGAAAAATTACCGGTGCTTAGTCACGCTTTGGAAACGGTCAAGCAGTTCGGTTACAAGTTGGTAAATCAAGAAAACAAGTCACAATGAAGTTCCGTACGCGTCTGTTCTTGGCGGCGTTCGGTGTAGCCGGACTGACCCTTGTGCTGGCAGGTATCTTGGTGGCCTGGTCATTGCAGGGACAGCTGCTCAGCCGCATAGAGACCGAGCTTGTTGCCAAGACTGCACTGGTTGGAGAGCTTGTTGAGCGTTTAGACGGGAACACACCAATTTCGGTTTTAGATTCAGAGGCGGATACATTGGGGACCCGTCTTGGTGCGCGTGTGACATTTATTGCGCCTGGTGGTCGGGTCGTTGGTGATTCAGCCCAGGATGGGCCGGCCCTCTACTCGATGGAGAATCATCGGAGCCGACCGGAGATTGAAACAGCGGCAGAAGAAGGATTAGCCGTTACGAGACGCTATAGCGCCACTGTTGAAGCAGACCTGCTTTATGTTGCTCTGCGACTTAGTCATCCAGACGTCTCGTTTGTACGGCTTGCGCTTCCTCTGACCGAAGTAGATGAGCAATTAGCTTCCGTTCAAAACGCGACCGTAATCGGATTACTGATTGCTATTGCGGGTGCATTTCTGCTGGCGTGGATTTCATCGACTGCGATTACAAGAAGGGTGCAGTCTATTGCGGCCGTCGCACGTCGGTACGCTGACGGTGACTTGGCGCCTGAAATCGGTGATTACGGAAACGATGAAATAGGCATAGTTGCACGTGCGCTAGGGGCCTCAGTGCAGGAACTCGGACGAAGATTGTCAGAGATTTCTCGGAATAAACGACTCACAGAGGCCATTCTTTCAAGCATGGTTGAAGGTGTACTCGTTGTTGATGCTCGTGGCCGAGTTCAGATAACAAATTCGGCTGTCAGAGAGCTTCTTCAAATCACAGAGACTCCCATTGATCGTCATTATGTTGAACTCATAAGACATCCTCAAATTGCGAAGCAGGTGGGTTTAGCGTTGGATGAGGGCGGGCCGGCTTTTTGTGAAATCACACTTAGCACAGAGCCGACGAGCGTGTGTCTCGTGAGTGTAACGCCTTATGTTGGTCAGGATGAACCTGGTGTGGTACTTGTTCTTCACGACGTTACTGACTACCGTCGGGCTGAACAAATCCGACAAGATTTTGTTGCTAATGTGTCGCATGAATTACGCACACCTCTGACGGCGATTCGTGGCTCCATAGAGGCGCTCTCAGGAGAGAGTGATGTGTCGGTTGAACAACACCGGTTCCTCGATATTATTTCAAGGCACTCGTTGCGGATGGAGCGCTTAGTCGCTGACTTGCTTCGGTTGGCAAGGCTAGACGCAGGACAGGAAGAGCTTGTTTGTGCTCCATGCGAGACACATTCAGTTTTTTCAAACATTACTGCTGAGATAGCTCCGATGCTTCAAGACAAGCATCAGGCCATTGAAGTCAATATTAACGAGCACTCAAAAATGTTTGTGGCAGATCCGTTCAAGATTCACGATGTATTGAAGAATTTGCTTGAGAATGCCTCTCACTATTCGCCTTCTGAATCGGTTTTAGAGCTAAGTGCGGCTATAGATGACAAAGACGAAAATATTTTGCTTAGTGTTCACGATCGAGGGCCGGGAATTCCAGATACGGATCTACCGCGCGTGTTTGAGAGGTTTTACCGAGTTGAACAATCAAGGGCGAGGAATCCTGGTGGGACTGGTCTTGGCCTCGCTATTGTCAAGCATCTCATTGGGCTTCATGGCGGGAAAATCAATGCGGTCAATCGTCCCGGCGGCGGCTCAGTGTTTACAGTTTGTCTGCCTAGAAAGAGATTATCATCAGCTGATTCTATTGAGAAAACGTTTCTCCAGCAGACGGGCTTTACGGCTTAGTGAGGTGGTGGCGAATTAGATGCTCATGCAAGATTCGGAAAGCCTGTCCTCTATGACTAACCCGCGCTTTTTGGTCTGGTGTTAGCTCAGCTAGAGTGCGACTATATGGTGGATAGTAGAAGATTGGATCGTAACCAAAACCTGCTATACCAGCAGGGTGTTCGGTGATTTGTCCTTCGATGACACCCTGGGATTCGAAGACAATCTCTTGATTTTGAGCAAGTGCAAGTGCGCAGACGAAGCGAGCAGGACTTGTGCTGAAACCTCGCGCTTGAAGTTGTGCATAGATCCGCTTGAACTTGTCCTGGTAAGTCGCTCCAGGGTAGCGTGCCGAATGAATTCCAGGTGCGCCATCGAGCCTGTCAATTTCTAGGCCAGAATCTTCGGCGACGGTAAGTTGTGAGACTTCGGATGAATAGTAAAGCGCCTTTAACCGAGCATTTGCTGCGAAAGTGTTACCAGTTTCTTCCGGTTCTTTGACCTTAGAGTGCTTCTTTATTGATTCAATGGTGTAGGGAAGTTTGTTGAGAATGTAGCGGATTTCACTAAGTTTATGGGCGTTAGTGGTAGCAACAACGATCGTCATGTTTACTTCAGGACACTTCCAACAATATCTCGCTGCATCTCGACCAAATTCTTGATGGCGGTGTTGGCCAGGTTGAGAAGTTCACTGAGTGCGTTTGAGTCAAAAGGTGCACCCTCGGCAGTTCCTTGGATCTCTATAAACCTTCCATCGCCAGTCTTGACGACGTTCATGTCAACATCTGCTTTCGAATCCTCCTCATAAGCGAGGTCTGTTAATGGAAGGCCACCGACGATACCTACACTAATGGCAGCAACGTAATCTTCTACGGGTACCCGAGCAATAATGCCTTCTTTGCGTAGCTTCTCTAAAGCTAACGTCATGGCAACAAACCCACCAGTAATGGAGGCAGTGCGAGTGCCACCATCAGCCTGAATTACATCGCAATCAATCCAGATTGTGCGTTCGCCAAGGTCGTCGAGACGAGTGACTGCACGCAGAGAGCGACCGATAAGTCGCTGAATTTCCTGAGTTCGTCCACTGACCTTACCCTTTGATGATTCTCGTGCTGATCGAGTGGACGTGGAACGAGGCAGCATGCCGTACTCAGCAGTGACCCAGCCTTTCCCCGAACCGCGCAGGAAAGGTGGGACGCGATCTTCAATACTTGCAGCACAAATGATTCGAGTTTGTCCTGATTCCATAAGGACTGAACCCTCAGCATGAGTCAAGTAATGGGGTGTGATATGGGTCGATCTAAGTTCTGAGGGGCGTCGGTTGTCCAAGCGAAGCGTGTTGTTTGTCATGAGTTAGTCGGTGGCGCTACGGAGTCTTGGTTCGTATCTAATTCGATACTTTCTTCCAGATTTTCAGTTTCCTCTGCATCATTGTTGGCGTTTGGGTCGATGACCCATTGTATGTTTGGTTCTAGTGGTTGCCGCAGATCGATATGGCCTGCCAGTGTATCAACTTCAGAACCGTTGATCAGGATTTGCACGGCATTAATTTCTGGAACATTGATGGCGAGAGCATTGACAAGAGAATAGACGGTGAAGAGTTCATCAAGAGAGCCACCCGCATGTTCAGTAGTTGCTTCGGAGCTTAGGTCAACGAAAGCGTTACCGCTATCTGTAAGGTAGAGCGAACGAAGGGTTGTGCCTTTTGGAAAAGGCGAAACGAGCGGTTCTGGTGCGTCCTCTAATTGATATTCAATTACCGTTCTTGCGCGAACTAACGGAGTACTACCATACGCGACATCGCGGGAATGTCCGACGAGACCGAGTCCATTTTCCGCTACGTAAAACAGCGTTACTCCGAAGGGATCATTTACATCAAAACCATCGGAGGTACTATTAGCTGAAGCTAAGTCGCTACGACTTTGCCACTGCTGGATTATGGTGAGCGCCACTACCGTTATGATGATGCCCACGACAAACACGACGCCTAATGCGATGAAGTAAGGGTTTCGGCGTTTGAACTGTGGTGGTGGTGAATTTAGTATGGTCACTATTGTGGACTGGTGGTGGTCCGGTTTGAGAGCGCATCTACCGTTGACAGGTTGCCGATTCTATCTTGAAATTTGAAAACACTTTCGACGATTGCTGCAACGATAGACGACTGAAAGTTTTCAGAAAGAAAGGCCTGTTCTTGCTCGGGGTTTGAAATGAATCCCATTTCGATTAACACCGCTGGCATGTTTGCGCCGACTAGTACCCGAAAGGGTGCTTCTTGAATCGCACGTGGACTCATAGGTACACGGCGACGAAGCTCCTGTTCAACGAGCTGAGCGAAAACGGCTGATTGGTCAAGATGCCTTGCCTGTGCCATTTCCCACAGAGTCATGTCGATATCACGTGTTCCTCCGCCAGACACCGGTAGAAACTGTCGCTCACGAGTGGCGATTTCTTGGGCTTCTGGACCGTATTCATCAATACTCAGATAAAACACTTCGGCACCTTCCGGTTCAGGATTTGCCGACGAGTTAGCATGCAAACTGATGAAGAGGTCCGCATTGTTGTTATTGGCAAT
>DTWD01000236.1 GCA_012963185.1 Acidobacteriota bacterium | reverse complement strand
TCTTATTAAGACAACGGAGTGTTCTTGTAAATTATGGCCCTCACCTGGAATATAGCTACTCACTTCGATAGAGTTGGTTAGCCTGACACGTGCAACCTTTCGCAGCGCAGAATTAGGCTTCTTTGGGGTCTGGGTGAAAACCCGAACACATACACCGCGCTTTTGCGGACAGCTTTGAAGTGCCGGACTCTTTGTCCTTTTAACAACTTGCTCACGACCCTTACGAACCAACTGGCTAATCGTCGGCACGGACTCTCCCTACCTGACGCCGTACCGACTCATCAAAACGGCACGAACGACACTACCGAATGTGGCCGCGGCCTAAAAGCGGTGTCTTGAAAAACACCGGCTTGGCACCGTCGACCGATTTGACCCTAATTCGTTTGGCTCTTCATGCAGGCGACTCGCTAATGCTTATGCATCAGCGAGATACCAATGCTGGAAAGAGGTTTATGTTCGACCGGAGGCCTCTTTCTTACGGGTCGGAGCTAGATAGGGTTTCCTAACACCAACCGAGCCGTTGACTGTATCACGTGAACGAAATACCGGCAATAACCTGACTAGGATATTCGCCTTTTATTCCCCTAACTTAGTTATCCTTTTACGTGTCACTATTTTTATCTTGCACCTTCCGAAGCCTCGGTCCAGACGGTGCCTGAAGGTTAGCTCCGACCGCACGCAAAAACTCACTAGCCCGACCAGTCGGGTCAGCAAAATATTCCATCTCACGTTCAAGTTCCAACTCTTCAGAAGTCAATACTGGTGGCGGTGGTGGCTCATCAGATTCAATTCGGACATGCCGATAATAGTCATGCCCTGTTCCGGCTGGAATCAACCGCCCCATCGTCACGTTTTCCTTAAGTCCACGCAAGTGGTCGAGTTTCCCTGAAATAGACGCCTCCGTGAGCACTCGCGTGGTTTCCTGGAAAGACGCCGCCGAGATAAAAGACTCCGTTGAAAGCGATGCCTTGGTAATACCTAGAAGTAGCGGGCGACCGGTAGCGGGTTGACCGCCATCCCCAAGAACACGCTCGTTCTCAGCTAAAAACCTGAACTTATCAACCTGCTCATCAATAAGGAGTTCAGTATCACCCACCTCTTCAACCTTTACCCACCGCATCATCTGCCGAACGATGACTTCTATATGTTTATCGTTAATCGCAACACCCTGCAGACGATAGACCTCCTGTATCTCATTAACGAGATAACGGTGTAACTCCTTCTCACCCAAAACGCTCAAAATATCGTGCGGATTTGAGGGGCCGTCCATCAAAGCCTCCCCAGCGCGAACGAGATCTCCCTCTTGCACATTGACATGAACGCCGCGGGGAAGCGAATACTCGCGCGGTTCCGCGCCGGCTTCCTCTGGAACAATAATCAACTTCCGCATACCCTTAACAATGCCGCCATGCTTGACCGCGCCATCAATCTCACTGATAACAGCCGTCTCTCGTGGCTTGCGAGCTTCAAATAATTCAACGACTCTCGGTAAACCACCGGTGATGTCTTTTGTCTTGGTAGTCTCACGCGGAATCTTTGCGAGTACATCACCAGCATCGACCGTATCACCAGCTTGAACCATTAGATGGGCATGTGACGGCATGTGACGCTGGTGAATAGCCTTACCCGCACTATTTCTTATTTCAATCGTCGGTTGTTTCTTTTCGTCTGGTGAGTCAACAATGATCTGGCGCGTGAGACCAGTCACCTCATCGACTTCCTCATGAACGGTTAAGCCTTCAATAATGTCCTTAAACTTCACTGTTCCAGACTGCTCCGTCAAGATCGAAAAAGTGTACGGATCCCATTCGACTAGAGTCTGCCCCGGCTCAACATCTTGGCCATCCCGCACTTGCAAATTCGCACCGTAGACCAACTGATAACGCTCTCGGTCGCGTCCCTTTGAATCCTGCACAACAAGCGAACCTGTTCTATTGATCACAACAAGCGAACGATCTTTCTTCTCAACAAGCTGAACACCCTCGTACCGAGCCGTGCCTGCATGTTTACTTTCTAGTGTTGACTGTTGAGTTACACGGGACGCCGTTCCACCGATATGGAAGGTCCGCATCGTCAGTTGCGTTCCAGGTTCGCCAATTGATTGCGCAGCAATAACTCCGGCCGCCAAGCCCAATTCAACTAACTTACCAGTCGCCAAATCCCGACCATAACAATGGGCGCAAACGCCACGCCTCGAGGCACAGGTTAGAACCGACCGAATCTTAACCTTCTCAATACCGGCTTCTTGTATATCGGAGGCGAGCTCCTCACCTAGTTCAGTATTAGCCTCAGCAATCACTTCGCCATTAAAAGGATCATGGACGGCCTCCAGAATCACGCGACCAATAATCCGATCTCGTAGCGGCTCAATAATCTCACCACTTTCAACAATCGCTTTCGACTCAATGCCATCAAGTGTGCCGCAATCAAGTTCAGAAATAATGACGTCTTGGGCCACATCAACGAGCCGCCGCGTGAGGTACCCTGAATCAGCTGTTTTAAGCGCGGTATCAGCCAAACCCTTCCGCGCTCCATGCGTTGAAATGAAATACTGCAACACGTCCAACCCTTCTCGAAAGTTCGACGTAATCGGAGTCTCAATAATCTCCCCAGATGGCTTAGCCATCAAACCACGCATGCCCGCCAACTGACGAATCTGCTGTTTGCTCCCCCGGGCGCCAGAATCCGCCATGATGTAGACCGAGTTAAAAAAGCGCCCGTCTTCGGTTTCGGCAACATCTTCCATCGCATCGAACATTTCATCGGCAATTTTCTCGGTCACTTCAGACCAAATTCCAATGACTTTGTTCTTGCGTTCACCATTTGTAATCGCGCCTTCGAGGTACTGCTTCTCCACACGAATCACTTCGGTTTTCGCGTGGTCAACAAGCGCAGCTTTCCCCTTCGGAATAACAAGGTCGTCGATCCCTATCGAGAGACCTGACTTTGTAGCGTACAAAAAGCCAAGATCTTTAAGCCGATCAAGCATTTCTACCGTGAGCTCACGACCGTGGTTTAAGTAGCAGTACTGAACAACCTGCTGTAAACCCTTCTTTTTAAGGAGACCATTAAAATATGGGAGAACGTCAGGTAGGGCGTCGTTGAAAACAACACGCCCAACAGTAGTCTCCATTCGTTCACCTTTAAGGTGTTTAACATTCGCATGAAGAAGATCCTGATCGTCTCGCTCTGTCGTCAAGTCCATAAACAAACCATTAACGCGCAGCTTGATCGGCGTCAGTGTCTCTACATGACCGGAATCCAACGCTGAAATCACGTCCTCCGAACTACCAAACACTCGACCGTCACCTTTCGCCCCAGGCTTACTTTTCGTTAGGTAGTAACACCCAAGAACAATGTCCTGTGACGGAACAGTGATAGGAGCACCGTTTGAAGGCGACATGATGTTGTTCGAAGACATCATCAAAACTGAGGCCTCTATTTGCGCTTCCGGAGACAATGGCACATGCACAGCCATTTGGTCGCCATCAAAGTCAGCATTAAAGGCAGTACACACCAGCGGATGAATCCGAATAGCCTTACCCTCAACTAGTACCGGCTCGAAGGCTTGTATCCCAAGTCGATGCAGTGTCGGTGCACGATTAAGTAAGACCGGATGCTCTCGAATAACTTCCTCAAGAATGTCCCATACGGCCGGTTCGTACTGCTCGACCATCTCTTTCGCTTGCTTGATCGTCGCAACCATGCCACGTTGTTCGAGTTTGTTGTAGATGAAAGGCTTAAACAATTCGAGTGCCATCTTTTTCGGTAGACCGCATTGATTAAGCTTGAGTTCCGGGCCAACGACGATCACTGAACGCCCTGAATAATCAACCCGCTTCCCGAGTAAATTCTGACGAAAGCGACCTTGTTTTCCCTTCAAAGTATCGGAAAGCGACTTCAGTGGACGATTATTAGCACCACGAAGAACACGACCCCGGCGACCATTATCAAACAAGGCATCAACCGCCTCCTGCAACATCCGCTTCTCATTACGGATAATCACATCAGGCGCCTTCAGTTCCATCAGTTTCTTTAACCGGTTGTTACGGTTGATAACACGCCGATACAAGTCATTCAGATCAGATGTGGCGAATCGGCCACCGTCCAGCGGCACCAGAGGCCGCAACTCAGGCGGAATTACAGGAATAACATCAAGGATCATCCATTCCGGCTTGTTCGTAGAACGCCGAAATGAATCGACCACTTTCAGGCGTTTCGCAAACTTAAGCTTTTTCTGCGTTGACGTTTCGCTACGCATCTTTTCGCGCAACTCTTCGGCAAGATCCTCCACTTCAACCTGGCGCAACAATTCCTTGATCGCTTCTGCGCCCATCTGAGCGTCGAACTTTATACCGTGCTCTTCCCTAGCTTTACGAAACTGCTCCTCGTTTAAGAGCTGATTCTGCTTAAGGTCAGTATCCGCCGGATCTACAACAACATATGCCTCAAAATAGAGAACTCGCTCCAGATCACGCAACGAAATATCAAGTAAGTGACCAATACGACTAGGAAGTCCTTTAAAAAACCAAACGTGGCTAACGGGCGTAGCAAGCGTGATATGCCCGAGACGCTCACGCCGAACTTTCGCCTGGGTTACTTCGACACCACATTTGTCACAAATAACACCGCGGTGCTTCATACGCTTGTACTTACCGCACAAGCATTCCCAATCATTTACTGGGCCAAAGATTTTCGCGCAAAACAGCCCATCTCTCTCGGGCTTGAACGTACGATAGTTAATCGTTTCGGGTTTCGTGACCTCGCCGTGTGACCATGACAAGATCTTTTCTGGCGAAGCGAGACTAATTCGAATCGCATCAAAATCTACGGCCAGAGAGCCTCTGTCTGCAAAAGTCGGTCGCATGTAGCCCCTTCCTAGAACTAAATCTCAGCACCAGTTGGCAGTTCAATCTTGCCATCGGTGTCATCACTGCTCTCATCTTCTAATTCAGAATCGCTCGCTGCTACCTCGATTACGGGGTTTTTGGTCCTGATTAGGTCAACATCCAAGCAAAGCGCCTGGAGCTCTCTAATAAGCACGTTGAAAGACTCCGGCAACCCAGGCACAAACGATGCATCACCCTTAACGATCGCTTCATAGATCTTGGCGCGCCCGGTGACATCGTCCGATTTGGCGGTCAAAAGCTCCTGCAATATATGGGCTGCCCCGTAAGCCTCTAGCGCCCATACCTCCATCTCGCCAAATCGCTGCCCACCGAACTGCGCTTTACCACCGAGCGGTTGCTGGGTGATCAACGAATAAGGCCCGATCGAACGAGCATGGATCTTGTCGTCAACCAAATGAGACAACTTGAGCATATAGATATACCCGACGGTGACATTTTGTTCGAATTCTTCACCCGTCATACCGTCACAAAGCATGGTCTTCCCACTCTTCGGTAACCCTGCTTTCTCGAGCCATTTTTTTATCTCAACCTCACGCGCACCATCAAATACCGGTGACGCAAAGTGGAGACCGAG
>DTWD01000235.1 GCA_012963185.1 Acidobacteriota bacterium | reverse complement strand
TCGGTGGCGTTACGAAAATGAGCCCTTTGGATTACTGTCAGAGCTTCTTTACGATCATGCATTTTCCGTGCATCCATATAAGCACACTCCAATCGGATCGATGGCCGATTTAGAGGCGGCATCCATCGAAGACGTGCAGGAATTCTTTGATACCTACTATGTTCCTGAGAATGCGACTCTCACTCTCGTGGGGGATTTTGAAACGGATTATGCACTTCAGATGGTCGAGCACTATTTTGGCCGGGTTCCCAAAGCCAGCCGACCAGTTCCTCGGGACATTCCTCGTGAACCGCCTCCGGCAGGCGAGCGTCGCGTGACAATCGAGGCCGATAATTGGCCACTACCGGCTGTCGTGGTGGCCCATCACAACACTTACGATGGGCACCCAGATGCGTACCCGATGCATATCCTGTCCAAGATTCTGTCTGATGGTCAAAGTGCGCGTATTTATCGTCGGCTGGTGTACGACCAGCAGGTTGCCGTGTCAGCATTTGGAGCCGGTCCGATAATCGAAGACCCGAATTTGTTTTATGCCGTCGCGGTTGTGCAACCTGGCCAGTCAACCGAAACTGCTGCCGAGGCACTCATTGCTGAGTTGGACCGTGCGAAAGCGGAACCACCAACCGACCAAGAAATTCAGCGCGCAAAGAATCAGTTCGCTCGCGATTATGTAATCGGACGGATTTCGAACTCAGACAAAGCATCGCATCTGGCTCATGCCCATGTGATTCACGACGACATTACAACGGCTGACGGGGAACTCGATATTTTCCTGAACGTGTCAAAAGCTGATGTGCAGCGTGTTGCTCAGACATACCTGCGAGACGATAACCGTCTCGTGATGACAATTCTTCCTCGTGGGTCAGGAGCAGGCCGACGCTGATGTTTGCGAAGAGAGAGTGCCTGGCGTGTTTATTTGTGACCATGAGCATGGTTGTGCCGGTTAATGCGCAAACAAATGACTGGCCTAATGAGGATCCCCCACCACCATTACTGCGACGTGAGGTAGTTTTTCCAGAGTTCGAAACCCGGACCCTCGATAACGGCCTCCGTGTCGTCTACGTTGGGCATCACGAGCAGCCCGCAGTCAACGTACGATTGTTGCTTCGAGCCGGTGCCTCAAGTGATCCTTCTGACAAGCTAGGCGTTGCTTCTTTGGTCGGACAGCTCCTCGACCAGGGGACGACGACACGTACTGCACCTGAAATTGCAAGGGTGATTGATAATGTTGGTGGCGCACTTGGCGCCGGAGCCGCTGGAGAGCTCAGTTTCGTTGATGTCCTCGTCATGAAGGACAGTTTTGATCTCGGTCTCGATATGTTGGCGGATGTTACGCGGCGACCGGCGTTTGCGCCACAGGAAATTGAAAGGCAGCGTCAGCAAGTACTCTCGAGTTTACAGGTCAGCTACGACGATCCTGCCTATATTGCAACGGTCGTTTTTAACCGCCTTGTCTATGGATTCCATCCTTACGGGATGCCATCGAGCGGTACTCCGGAATCGATCCGTGCCATAACACGCGATGACTTGGTTGCGTTTCATCGTATGCATTACCTGCCGAATAACGCGGTAATTGCGGTTGTTGGGGATGTGTCGGCTGAGGAAGCATTTCAGGGTGTTGATCGTGCTTTGGGGGATTGGGAGCGTGGTGAGTTGCCTGCGCCTAGAGTGGAAGATGTCCCCGCCCCAACGCGGCGTTTGGTCGTCATTGACCGTCCCGGCGCAGTTCAAACTACAGTTCGGGCGGGGCATGTCGCGTTACCGAGAGCTGACCCGGACTTTCTTGCCTTTGATTTGGCTATAAAAATTCTTGGCGGTGAAGGTGGGAATAGGTTGGGGAATGTTCTCAGAAGCCAGCGATCCTTAACCTATGCTGCGTCTGCGGATCTTGCCGGACGTCAGTTATCTGGTGATTTCATGGCCAAAACCGACACCCGGTCGGTTGCTACAGCGGAGGCGCTACGTCTAACACTTGATGAAATTTCTCGAATGCGGCGAGAGCGTGTGGATCCTCGAGAGCTACAAGGAGCCCAAGACTATCTTGCTGGAAATTTCCCGATTACGATAGAAACGCCGAATGCGATAGCCACGCAGGTTCTCGAGGCGATTCTTTTCGGACTCGACCTAGATCAACTTGAGAGATATCCCCAGCGGATTAACAGAGTGACGGTTGCTGACATCCAGCGTGTTGCCGAGAAACATCTGAAACCCGCTAGTCTTTCCATTGTTCTTGTCGGTGATGCTTCGACTTTCGTGCAGGATCTCCCTGGTGTGGGATTTGACCAATTTGAAACCGTTTCTTTAGCCGAGTTGGATCTTTCAACTGCGAACCTCCGACGCGCCCGCTAGTTTGTTCCTTGCCCAATATTCTGATCTCGTGCGGCGAGCCATCCGGGGATCTTTATGCTGGTGCGTTGACGAAGGAGTTGATAACTCTTGATCCAACGGTTCGCGTGTGCGGACTTGGTGGTGACCATCTTCAAGAGAGCGGCGCCGATCTTGTTGAGCATTATGAAGGTCTCGCGGCGACTGGCATCTCGGAAGCCCTTGCGGTTCTTCCGCGCTCGCTCGAGATTTACCGCAGTATGGTGGCACGTGCACGAGCAGACCGTCCTGATGTGTTTGTTGCGATCGATTTTCCAGAGATCAATTTTCGATTGGCCGCGGCGCTTCGGAAACTCGGTATACCCGTCGTTTATTACATTGGGCCACAGGCGTGGGCGTGGCGACGCGGTCGATTTGGAAGAATGCGACGGCTTGTGGACCTTGCCCTGGTGATCTTTCCGTTCGAGGAAGCAATCTATCAAGATGCTGGCATCCCCGTTGAATTTGTCGGACATCCACTTGTGGAGCTGTCAGAGCCGACAGAAGCCCGTGAATCATTTTTAGACTCACAGGGGTTGGTTTTAACGGCGCCGACAGTGGCCCTGTTGCCTGGTAGTCGACCGAATGAGCTTCGCGCAATTCTTCCGGAACTCACCAGTGCAGCGCGGCTAATACGGAAGCAATGTGCCGATGTCCAGTTTATTGTGGCCCGGGCTCCACATCTTGACGATGAGCTGTTCAACTCAGTTGGTGCCCTGCAAGAAGTCGGCGTTCCCGTGCAGATTGTGGAGAGTCGTACGGACGACGTACTTGCGGCTGCTGATGTAGTTGTCACAGCGTCAGGTACGGCAACAGTGCAGACCGCTATTCATCAACGTCCGATGGTTATCGTCTATCGACTGTCGGCGTTCACGTACTGGCTGGTTAAGACCTTTTCCCATGTTGACAAGGCCGGAATGGTCAATCTGATTGCAGGCAAAGAAATTGTCCCTGAATTACTTCAGGAGCGCTTTACAGCGAATGCGGTAGCGATTGAAGTGGTCAGGTTTCTTACTGATCGTGAGGCCGCGACTCGTGCGATAAAGATGCTGGCGCAAGTGCGGGAGCAACTTGGTGCTGGGGGAGTTAGTCGGCGAGTCGCTGAACGTGTGTTGGCAGTTGCGGACAGCAAGCATGCCTAGTCGACCGGGAAACCTTCTGGCGTGGTGTGCGCTAAAGATCGTTCTGGCGGTGGCTATCTCCGAGCCGTCAATAGGACTCGCACAAGAAAGCGTGCGCCAAATCAATATACGCGCGGAAAGGTTTACGTTTGAGCCTAGTGATATTGAGGTGGTGGAAGGACAACGGGTTCGTCTGTTAGTTGAGGCCGTTGATGTGCCTCACGGAATCGGTATCGCTGGTCTTGGAGTGGAGGGAGTTGCTCGTCCGGGGGCTGAACCGGCGGTATTGGAATTCTTGGCCGATAGACCGGGTCGTTATCGCTTCGTTTGTACGGTGTTCTGCGGCGTGAACCACGGTGAAATGCTCGGTGAACTGACGGTTGTATCAGGATCCGAGAGTAATGACTCACGGACGCTCGACGATCAATCCGATGATCGTGCGGTGGACGTACTTGAGCCTGATTTTTACCTTGTGACGTTACCAACAACGTTACGGATTCCCCATAAGCGTTTCGCCTTTCGCCTTACCCATAGGTTTTCACGTCCGCTAGACGGCGGGCCCGGGTACGGAAATTCATTAGAAGACTTTTTCGGATTCGATTCGCCCGCGTTTATTGGTCTTGAGCTGCGATATGGTGTCGCTCCTGGAGCCCAGATCACGGTGTATCGAAACAACAACCGCAACATTCAATTATCTGGAAAATACAACTTACTTCGATCTCAAAGTGCGAATGGCATGGACCTCGATGCCTATGTGTCTATCGAAGGCATGAATAATTTCCGGCAGGACTACTCGCCGGTGTTCGGCATGATCGTGTCAAAGCGTGTTGCTGACCGAGCGACCTTTTATGCGCAGCCGATGTGGATCGGGAATGCAAACAAGTCGTTGTTACATCCAGAGCTGAACTTTCGTTCTGATAGTAAGAATGCGCTGCTTGCCGGACTAGGTGCACGTCTCCGTGTTCGTGGCTCGACGAACGTAATCGTCGAGAGCGCCCCTCGAGTCGCGGGCTTTGCCAACGGCCAGCACCACGTGAGCTTGGCAGTTGAAAAGATCGTTGGTGGTCACGTGTTTCAAGTGAATGTGTCGAATGGTCTCGGTAGCAGCCCTGCGCAGATCGCTGGTGGTGGAACTGGAAATGACTGGTTTATCGGGTTCAATATTGCCCGCCGGTTTTATTAGTTATTCTTTGAGACTGTTCAAATAGTTGACGATATTCCAGATGTCCTCATCGGTAATTCGACCTTCCCATGGTTCCATGTAGTAGTCCGGTGGGACCCCGTTGCGGATAACGTTGAAGACTTCGCCGTCGAGGCAACCTTCGTAACATTCTGTATCCACGAGGCTTGGAGGCATCACGTCAGGTGGTGCACCTGGTCCATCGCCGACTCCACCTGTTCCGTGACAGGCTCGACAAAATCGAACGTAGACCTTCAGTCCTCCAGCGACGGATTCGTCTGACATTGCCACGGGATTGTCCGGAACCTCTTGAGCCATCTCGATTTCGCTGGCACTCGATGGAATGGCAAACCAAAGAGTAAATGCGAACAAATTAATTGTCACGAAAACGAATAAGCGGCTACGCATCCAGAATCTCCTGAATAGTTAGGTTTTGGGCCGGCAGAGTATAGTTGGTCTTCTCTAAAATCGGCCATTGGAGTCCTGTTGAAATCTGCGTTTGCTAATTGACGTTCTGAATAAACCTATTCAAGCCCCTATGTATGTGTCGAAATCGATAAGGGTTGCTGTGAGGCTCCTGACTTTTACGCTGGCTGGATTGTTGATGTGGGCAGTAGCATCTGCGCAAACAAATACAGGTGCGATCGGTGGCGTTGTTCGTGACGAATCAGAGGGAGTCCTTCCTGGCGCGACCGTGATAGCGACCCATGAAGGCACCGGATTTTCTATTCAGCGGGTTACGGACGTTGACGGGCGATTTTTTCTTTCAGCGTTGCCGATCGGTGACTGGGAAGTCGCAGCAGAGTTGCCGGGGTTTAGTCGTACCGTTCAAGATGGCGTGGTATTGCAGATTGGCCAGACGATTGAGTTGCGACTGCAACTTGATCTTGGGCAACTCACGGAAGAAGTGTCCGTTGAAGCTACTGTGCCGCTACTGCAGAGTACAAATGCTGAGATCAGTGATGTCATAGGCAATCGAGAAGTCGAACAAATCCCATTGAACGGGCGTCAGTTTCTCCAATTGGCGCTGCTCAGTGATGCCGTCGTCATTCCTCCAGGAGGGACTAGAGGAGCGGCGCTGCAACAGGCTGGGCCTCTGCCAAACGTGGGCGGGCAACGTGCGGGGCACAATATTTATATGTTGGACGGATTCAAGATTACCGACGAGCTATTCAATAATTTGGTGATCAACCCGTCTATCGATTCGATTCAAGAGTTCAAAATTCAGAAGTCGATGTACCCGCCAGAGTTTGGTGGAAAAGCGTCTGCACTCATCAACATTGCCACAAAGACAGGAACAAATGAGTTTCGAGGGAGTGCGTTTACATTCGTTCGCGATGAGCGCTTCGATGCGCACAATTTTTTTGATCTTCGTGATAAACCTGTGCCGCCGCTTGATCAACGTCAATTTGGTGGGTCGTTTGGAGGACCATTGATTTCGAATCGTACGTTTATGTTTTTGAGCTACGAGGGGCAGCGCATCGATCGGGCATTAACGAAGACATTTTCTGTGCCGACATCCGCAGTGCGGAACGGAAATTTTAAAGGCTTTGAACAGCTATGCGATCCGTTGACGCGGAATCCTCAGACCGGTGTATGCGGGTCGTTTTTTGAGAACAATCACATTCCTTCAGGTCGGATCGATCCACTCGCGTCACGGTTTTTGCAGAAGGTTCCTCTGCCAACGGGGGTCGGTGAGGTTCAAAACCTTACGGCGATCGACCAGTTGACTTCAGATGTCAATCAATTCAGCGTCCGAATCGATCATCGCTTTGGTCCGAACGATCAGATGTTTGGACGGTTTAGTACTTTCGATGCTGGTGATGTGCAACCGTTTGGCACGAGCGTTCAACAGGAAGCTCTGATTCCAGGCTTTGGGCGAACGCTTGGGACGAAGACGCGTAATTTGGGACTGAGTTACACCCGTACCCTGGGACAGTCGATGCTCAATGAAACACGTTTTGGATGGATGGATGTTGATGGTGGCCAACGAAGCCTCAATCGTGGCGTGGATTTTTCGGGCGACGTTGGTCTCGAAGGGGTAACACGTGACCTGCGTGATATTGGATATCCACAGATAGATACAGGTGGCTTTTACAGCGCGATGGGTGACCCAGCTAGTTTTATCTATCGACGTAATACGCATTTTGAGTTGTACAACAATTTTTTAATCGACCGTGGTGCGCACAGGATGAAGTTTGGCGGCTATCTATTTCATCTGAAGTTTCGTCCGGAAAACCCTGAGAGCGCTCGTGGACATTTCCTGTATACGGGACAGTTTAGCGGCAACCCCTTTGCCGACTTTCTTCTCGGGTACCCAGTTCAGGCTCGCTCGGGCATTGGTGGTCGTGGAAGTGAAGATGCGCGGACTAACTGGCTGCATCTTTATGCGCAGGACGATTGGCGCATGAAAGACAACCTGACGGTTAATTTTGGATTGCGGTATGAGATTAACCAACACATGTACGATGTTGATAATCGGTTGTCTTCAATTGATTTTTCTGTTCCAGGCGCTCGTTATGTCATTGCCAGTGATACGAACGGTAATATTTCACCTTCGGCGACCGCATTGCTTCCGTTGATTCCTATTCCTTGGGTGCCGTCATCAGAGATCGGCTGGGACCGTAGTTTGCTTCGTCCGAGTAAGAAACGTTTTGCTCCGCGTTTTGGGTTTGCCTATGTACCAGACGGAGACGGGAAAACTGTTGTGCGCGGAGGTTACGGAATCTTTCTGAACCAATGGGCATATAGCGTTCAGACGTCGTTCGCGCGCAACCTGCCGTTTTTCTTTCTTAAACAGGTCGATATGCCTGTAACCCAGTTTGTACCCACGTCTAATACGAGAACCATATTGTCCTCAGATCCGACAGGTAGTGTTGGCGGATCGATCATGGACCATGACTATCAGGTTGAGTACACGCAAACGTGGAGTGGTGGTGTCCAACGAGAATTGATTCCGGGAACGATTGTTGAAGTGTTCTACATGGGGTCGTATACGCTTGGTGCCGACAATTCGACGTTACATAATGTGCCTCTTCCTGGGCCGGGATCAATCAGTAGTCGTCGAGACGTACCAGCATTGTCGGGGATTCGTGCTATCCGGTTTGATGGTACATCGATCTACCATGCGGTAACTTTTAAGGCAGAGCGTCGCTTGCGGGACAATCTGGCCTTGAACACGGCGTATACGTTGTCACGCTCCCGCGATGATGCATCCAGTCCTGGCGCGACCGCTTTTGAGTCCAACGTTCCGCAGGATGTCCGCAACATTTTCCCGGGTGAGCAAGCGTTGTCAAGTTTTGATCATCGCCATCAGTTTGTGGGTAGTGGCAGCTTTGAATTCCCGTCTCTACAAGGTTCGGGTGGATGGCAAGAAGACTTATTTGGTAACTGGAGGGTTAATGGTGTGGTAACCCTCCAATCGGGTGCGCCTTTTACAGTCAATCTTGTTGAAGATCGTGCCAATATCGGGGCGGGACCGGCTCAACGACCAGATCTTGCAGGCGATCCGAATTTGCCGGCAGACCAACGTTCGCCGGACCGATGGTTCAACACAGATGCGTTTTCTCTTCAGCAACCATTTACTTTTGGGACATCACCTCGGAACTCTGTTTTTGCACCGAGTTACGCGAATGTTGACATGTCGTTACAAAAAAGCTGGTATCTACGAAATGGGAGTCGGCTTGAATTTCGGTGGGAATTTTTTAATGTTTTCAACCGAGTGAACTTTGATGTGCCTAACCGGTTTTTTGGGTCACCGAACTTCGGCCGGATCTTTAGTGCGTTGAATGCCCGAGAGATGCAATTTGGAATGCGATACTCGTTTTAAGACAGATTTATTGTGACGTCTACTGATGTAAAAAGGTTCGCGCGGGAAGTCGGTTTCGACTTATGTGGAATTGCTCCAGTTGATTCATTTCCGGAACTTTTGTTTCTTGAAGATTGGCTTGATCGTGGATATGCGGGAGAGATGCGCTATATGGAACGAACGAAACGCCGTCGTAGTGACGTACGGCAAGTGTTGCCGTCAGCGCGTTCCGTGATCGCATTGGCCACGCTTTATAACACGGACCGCCCGTATTCGACTGAGCTAAACAATCCGGATGAAGCAACGATTTCACGGTATGCGTGGGGAGAGGATTATCACGATATTTTGAAGCAACGAACAGAGGAACTACTGGAGCGACTGCGAGGTGCATCGAAGGAATCATTTGATGCGCGTTGCTATGTTGACACGGGACCGATTCAAGAGCGTGTCTACGCGCAGTACGCTGGATTGGGGTGGATTGGTAAGAATACCTGTCTCATTCATCCGGAGCAGGGCTCATGGTTTTTTTTGTCTGAAATTATTACGAGTTTGTCGCTCGAAGTGGATACACCTCAATTGGACCAGTGCGGTACTTGCACGTTATGTCTTGAAGCCTGCCCCACTGATGCGTTACGTGAACCGGGTGTGCTCGATTCCACCCGTTGTTTGTCCTACCTGACTATTGAATTGCGAGGTCCAATTCCAGATTTGCACCGTCCAGACCTTGAAAACCACGTATATGGTTGTGATATCTGCCAGGATGTGTGTCCGTACAATGCGGATCCGATGACGTCGAATGATCCTGTGTGGCAGCCACGCCCCGCGTTTGATCGTCCGTCGCTCGTGTCACTATGGAATCGAGACGATGCCGATTTGGCTCAAGAACTCAGCAACAGTGCGATGTCACGAGCAGGTGTCGTTGGATTACGGCGAAATGTAGCCACTGCCCTAGGGAATACGAGTAATGCCAAATCGGCCGAAGAGTTGAATAAGTTGCGTAATCCAAGGGAGGCATCATACGACGATCCGACGGTGGCAGAACATGTTGCATGGGCTCAGGAACGACTTGGTAACCAGTCCAATACGTAGTAATCATGAGACAATAATCTGTATTCATTGAGATCTTTATGCCGACCTTGGAGGCTTCTCAGTCGCTTGCCCCGTCGCTTCTCGTTTCAATGCCCCAGATGCAAGATCCGAATTTTGAACGTAGTGTGATTCTTCTTTGTGAGCACAATGCGGAGGCAGCGTTTGGTCTTGTCTTAAATCGTCGGACGGATACTCCGGTATCTAACGTGGTGCGTCTAATGCCACCGGTATCTTCGACTTCTAGTTTTGCTGGCGAAAAAAAACAATCCGGCTTGGAGCTATGGATTGGCGGTCCTGTGGAACCTGAGCGGGGTTGGATCTTAATGGGTTCTGAGCCGGCTGATGTGGAAGCTGTTCAAGTGTGTGACGGGATTTTCCTGTCGA